>QHZV01000032.1 GCA_003224785.1 Acidobacteriota bacterium | reverse complement strand
CCTGTGCTGGCGCACTCTGAGCCGGAGCGTTCTGGGCCGGCGAACCCTGCGGCTGGCCTTGGGTTTGCGTTGCGTTAGGTCGCACAGCGGGCGTTGTGGTCGGCTGGGTTTGGGCCCAGGCCGATCCTGCAATGAGCAAACTGATAGCTAGAACGCAGGCAAGTCTATTGCGTAGAGGCATAGTACCCAGTTTTGGCATATACATGGAGCGGCGGCAATCCTTTTGGCGGTAGCAGCTTCACCTTTATCTTATGCCATTTGCCGTCGTGCCCTGGGTTCCTTGGACGGTATCCAAGTACATATTGGTTGCGTAGCTCGATTCCGATTTTTGTAGCTACATCGGCCAAGTCATTAGGATTGTCAATCGTGAAAGCCCGACCGCCACTGATTTCCGAGATGTCATTGAGCAGACTCGGCCCCAGCCGCTCCTCCTCGGTTGGCAGGTATTGGTCATATATTCCAATGGAATAGATCATCACGTCCGCTTCTTTGATAAGTCCCTTGATCTCGCCTTCGGTGTAGCGGCTGTGATTGTCTCCACCATCGGAAATAATCAGAAGTGCCTTCTTTGGATATTTTGCCTCGCGCATTTTGCTGATACCCAGATAAATGGCATCGAGCAGCGCCGTCCGGCCTTTTGGGATCGTGAAGAGCAGCCTGCCCTCCACATCGTCAGTGGACTGGGTAAAGTCCGATATCTCGTGCGGCTTGTCCGCGAACGCGATCATGAAGAACTCGTCCTGCGGATTGGCGGTCTTGAAGAATTCCTTCACAGCTTCGCGAGCGCGCTCAACCTTGCTGCTCATGCTGCCGCTCATGTCGAAAATTACGCCCAGCGAAATCGGCGCGTCCTCACTAGAGAAATGGCGGACATCCTGCTTGTCCTTGCCTTCAAAGATCTGGAAATTTTCTTTGTCCAAGCCAGTCACCAGGCGATTCATTGGATCGGTGACAGTGACCGGAACCAGAACCAGATCCACCTTCGATCGGATCAGAGGGGAATGGGTGCGCACCGTGTCGTTGGCTAGAGGGTTTTCTGCGTCAGGTTTATCAGGCTCGACGCGCGGCGTAACGTGAATGTCATCTATATCCGGCGTTTGGGCAAATGCAGAAACTGAGTTCAGGCAGGTTAGCGCAAGCAGCAGAGCAAGAATTTCCAAGGGACGCGAGCTAAAGAACCGAGCAGCCGGCGTAATCTTACGAATTAGGAACCCGGGGCGAGAGGACCCGCGCCGGATATGGCGCGCCATAGTATCCTCGAATTGTTCGGCGATGTTATCACAGGTTTCAAGACGTGGTGTTAAAACTTTGTCATCCGCCTGATCCGTCTGAGTTTGATTCGTGTGCTGTGCAAAAGTTTGTCCATCACCGGCATGGCGCTTCCCATTTTGGCGACGGCGAACCTCAACCTCGGCCGACTTGGTACAATGCCGAGGTTCCTCCCGAATGGCCCACATAGAACCCTTTCGCGCGCTTCGTTATGATCCCGCCCGAGTTGCGCTTGCCGATGTTGCGACTCAGCCTTATGACAAGATCAGCCCCTCAATGCAAGAACGTTACTACGCCGCCAGTCCCTATAACCTGGTCAGGATCATTCTAGGCAAACGAGTTGCCACAGATGGGCCTAACGATAATCCGTACACGCGGGCAGCATCTTTCTTTCGGGACTGGCGGCAGCAAGGGGTGCTTCGCCAGGACAGCGAGCCATCAATTTATCGGTACACGCAACAGTTCTCGCTACCGGGCAGTAACAAGCAGCTGGAGCGGCAGGGCTTTATCGCACTCGGCAGAGTCGAGGACTACTCTGCGAATGTCGTCTTCCGCCACGAACAGACCCTGGCCAAACCGAAGGCTGACCGCCTCGACCTGCTTCGGGCGACCCGCGCGCATTTCGGCCAGATTTTTATGCTGTATAGCGACCCGTCGGCTGAAGTCGAGAGCGCACTTGCGAATACATCTTCCCCGTCGGCTGAAGTTCGCGACGAATACGGCGTTCTCCATCAGCTCTGGAAAGTTTCTGATCCAGCGCTGATAGAACTCGTTCGCAGTAGCATGCAGGACAAAAAACTCATCATCGCCGATGGCCACCATCGCTATGAGACTGCGTTGAACTATCGCAACGAGCGGCGGGCTGAGGCGGGCGCGGCGCCCGCGCCACACATGCCGTACGAGTTCGCCATGATGACATTCGTCAATATGGATAGCCCCGGTCTGGTAATTCTGCCCACTCACCGGGTTGTGCGCGGAGTGCCAGAGTTCTCAATGGATTCATTCCGTACCGGCGCAAGTAATTATTTTAGCGTGGAAGAAGCGGACGGTAATGTTACTGCGTCACGGGCAACCGCCATGATTCGCGAAGCCGCACATACCGGGACATCAATGTTGGTAGTGGCTCGGGAGCGTGTGTTTCTTCTCAGCCGGCCCAAGGCTCCAGCATCGGCTTTTGGGAATATGTCTTTTCGCCAGCAAAGCCTTGATGTAGTCCAGCTGCACAAATGCCTGCTCGAAGGCGTGCTCAGAATTTCGGAGGAAGCAATCCGCGACCAACAAAACGTCACATACGTCCGCGATGCGGAGGAGGCGATCGCTATGGTTCGCAACGATCAGGCCAACGTGGCATTCCTCATGAATCCGGCGCGCATGCAACATGTGCGGGATATCGCTTTTGCAGGTGACGTCCTTCCGCAGAAGTCCACCGATTTTTATCCCAAGCTACTGAGCGGTCTCGCCATTTATGCGCTGGAATAATCGCGCACAGCGGCTTGGATTCCTGTTCGCCGCCATAATGCTGCTCGGCCTGGGTATTTCCGCCGTGCCACAGACCAGCGCAGCACCACCGCAAGCCGCCCCAGCTCCCGCTGCACCACAAGTTCAAAGCACTGTTCCTCCGCCGGCGCCACCAGTTCCTGTCATCCTGATCGACCCCGCCCACGGCGGCACAGAATCCGGCGCCGTACTTGGCCCGGACAATTTGGAAAAAGATGTGACGTTGGCATTCGCGCGTCGCTTGCGACAAGACCTCGTCTCCCGCGGTGTGCAAGTGCGGCTGCTCCGTGACAGCGACGCATTGCTCTCTACCGATCAGCGCGCGGTGGTTGCGAATACTTCACGACCTTCGCTGTACTTGTGCATTCACGCCACTTCTCAGGGCAGCGGCGTTCGAATTTATAGCGCGATGCTCTCCGACACGAACGGTGATCGTGGACCATTCATTGCATGGCAGGCGGCGCAAGCATCGGCGATCTCGCGCAGCCGATCGCTTCAGCAACAGTTGACAGCGGCAATCCAGAAGACAAGATTTCCCGTTCGCTCGCTTACCGCTCCGGTTCAGCCCTTAAACAAAATCGTGGCGCCCGCAATTGCAATCGAACTGGCTCCCGCATCGGGCCAGGCTTCACAACTCGCCACGGAGGATTATCAACGTATGGTCTCAGCCGTCCTCGCGAATGCGATCACCAGCATCCGGCCCGGACTGGAAAGCGGCCAGTGATACCGCGCAATCTTGCCGTTACGGTTGCAATCCTGTGTTCGCTGACCTTGGGAATGTCGCTTTACCTTTGGCAGCTACGGCATCGTGAAGCGGCAAACGGTCCCACCATGGTTGTGCCGCAACATGTGGCGGCGCCAGCTTCCGAACAGCACGAAAAGGTCACAATGGTGATTGCACGTGATGACACCAGCACGCTTCATTCCCAATACATTTCGATTCCGGCTTTCACAAATCCTCAACAGCGGGCTGAAGAGATTCTGCGGCAGCTGCTCAACATCTATCAGCAGAAAGACTCGTTGCATCCCCTGGCCGCAACTGCGGAGATTCGCGATGTCTATCTTGTAGATCCGGGCATGGCCGTCATAGACGTTAACTCCGCGCTAGTTGACGGTCAGACCTCCGGCATTCTGGCCGAAGAGATGACTCT
>QHZV01000031.1 GCA_003224785.1 Acidobacteriota bacterium | reverse complement strand
GTGCCGGCCTTCGTGAACAATATTCAGGCCTTGGAGCGATCAGCGTGGGAGGGGCGTTCCGAAGAGGTTTATCGGCAACTGGCAAAATTGGGTATTGGGTACGGCTCGCAGCTTCCATCGCGTCCATGGCCCTTCTCGCCAAGCCGGGTGGCTGCCGCTGCTGCATCTTCAGCTAGTGGCATGTTGGCGCCGGAGCCTTCTTAACTTGTGGATTTGGGATGAATCAGGCAGGTACGTGGTCGAGCGTCCGCATGGAATGCAAGATCATCGAGATGACGTTCTCATCGCCTAGAGCGGTATTGATCATCATGTGATAAAGCGATCGCGTTGGCCAATCGGCGCCGAAATAGTGCTTTATGAAAAGCATTCGCTCGCGGTCCACACTGTCCACCAAATCTTCGGCGTCCTGCAAGCTGCGGCCCTGCTCCTGGATGCGGCGCAGCTTTTCTCCTCTCGGCGCATAGAGGAATACATGAAAGACGTCTGAGCGATCGCGCAAGAAGTAAGGTGCGCCCCTGCCCACAATCACGCAGTCGCCCTGCTCGGCAATTTCCCGCATCACCTGCTCGCCAACTTCCACCATACGGTCTGGCCCAAACGGCTGGTGTTCGAGATGCATGCTGCGTTCGTAACTCCCCCGCCAAAAGACCTTGACCAGCTTTTGAAACGCGCTATCCACTCGCTCTTCGCACATTGAAACTGCCGAGGAGTCCACGTTCGCCACGCGCGCAATTTCGGCCGTTAATTCCCTGTCCCACAATTTCCAGCCAAGTTTTGAGGAGAGTTGGCGTGCGATCTGGCCTGCGCCGCACCCGTATTCCCGCTCGACGGTGATGATCCGGTACATGGTTTAAGCCCGCTGCCATGCGGCGGCAGCGTGCGATGCAAACTCTACCGTATCCAAACTTTCGGTTCAACTGACATCCCTGGCCTCAATGCGTGCTCTTTGGTCTCGCCAGGATCGAACGTGATCTTTACCGGAATTCGCTGCACAACCTTCACATAATTCCCGGTTGCATTTTCCGGCGGCAGCAAGCTGGTGATCGCGCCACTGGCGCCGGCAATACTTTGCAGGTGGCCTTTGTAGTCTTTTCCCGTCGTATCCACGGAGATGGTAACTGTTTGCCCCAGGCGCATCTTTCTTAATTGGGTCTCTTTGAAATTTGCAGTCACCCAAATATCGTCAAGATTGATGATCCGCATCAATTCCTGCCCCGGCTGCACGTTCTGCCCAGCTTCGACGGTGCGGTTGGTGACGAACCCACTGACCGGCGAAATCACAGTCGTGTACTGAAGATTGAGTTGCGCGGTATCGAGTTCTGCCTTCTTCTGCTCTACCAACGCTTCCGCAGACTGCGCGCGAGAGCGAATAGCGGCCACTTGCTGGGGACCCGTCCGGGCAATGCTGGCGTTCGCTTGGACCTGCAGTATCCGGCTTTGCGCAGCCTTGATTTGTTGTTGCGCCGCCGCCAGCCCTGCCCGAGCTGCATCCACCCCAGCGGCGGTTGATTGCGCGGCGGTGGACGCCTGGTCGAATTGCTGCTGCGAGATTTCCTGCTTCGAGACCAGCTGCTTATATCGGGCAAGATCGTTCTGTGCTTTCATGTTGTTGGCATCGGCTTGAGCCAGTTGCGCATTTGCCGCTTCCGACTGCTGCTGGGCCGCTGCGAGCATCGCCTGTGCCGAAGCGACCTCAGCCGCCGCTGAAGCGAGTTGCCCGCTGGTGCTGGTCGAGGTGATGGGAACGTTGACGCCGGCCCCTTTGGCCGCAGCCACGGCATTGTCGAAGTCTGCCTGGGCGCGCGCCACCAATACCTGGTAATCGCGGGAATCAATTTGCACCAGAGGCGCTCCCGCCTCTACGTATTGATTGTCACTGACCAGCAACTTCTCCACATGCCCGGAAACTCGCGCGCTGACCGGGTTTAGATGACCATCAATTTGCGCATCGTCGGTGGATTCGTAGCTGCCAAAATACCGCCACAGGAAAAAGCCGGCAACCAGCAGCACCACAATTCCAATGATCAGGAACATCCGGAAGCGCGGATTGCGCGACTGAAACTGCCTCCACTTCATGTCGCGCTCACTGAGCGCGGAAGGGCGATGCTCTTGCGGCGGCCGTGTCGCCGGGCGTTCCTGAGTTTCGATTTCGGGTGCCATATTTACTTGCTCTCTAAGTATTGTTTCACGCCTTGCTCGGCAAATCCGATGGAGCGCGCCAGCAAGATTTTAGCCACATTGTGCGCATACAAGCTGCTGATGTAGTTCTCATTGGCTGATGCGACCGACTCCTGCGCCTGCACCACTTCCATGTTGTCAGCCACTCCGGCGGTGAAACGATCACGCGCCTGATCGAGGGTCTGAATCGCGAGATCGAGCGAACTTTTGGCGACGCTCACTTGTTCAGCGGCAGCGTTTAAATCGAGTAGGGCGCTGCGCACGTCATAGTCAATTTGCGCGCGCAAACTATCGAGCTGCTGCTGGCTTTGCCGCAATTTGGAGTCCGACTCCAAAACGTCGGCATGGGCGCGGCCGCCCGCAAAGATTGGAATCGCCAGGGTCGCTGCCACGTCGAAAACGCCGTGAGAGTTTCCCACATTCACTCCCGCAGATCCGTAATTCCCGGTGAACTCCAGGGTCGGAAGGTGCTCCGCGGTAGCGGCGCTTCGGAACCGCTCTGCGCTTTCCACCTGAAGCCGTGCAGCCTGATAATCCGCACGCGCTGAATACGCGCGGCGCAGAGCGTCTTCCAATCCCATGGCAGTCAAAGGTTCATAAGGCACTCGGTCCGTCAGATTGAACTCCTGGCCGGTTGCGAGGCCGACGGTGCGCGCCAAAATCAGCTTCTGCTTTGCATAATTGTTGCGAGCTACAATGAGTTGCTGCTGCCGAGTCTGCAACTCAACTTGCGCCCGCAACGCATCTATGGCCGGGACCAAGCCCGCCGTCTGCTGGTCATGCGCCTTGTAGGAGAGCGCCTGCGCGGCCTCGACCTGCGCCTGCGCGGCATCCACCCGGGTTGCGGCCGCAATCGTCAACAGATATTCATTTCCAGCCGCCAGCACTACCAACTCCCGAGCGTCGTCGTATCTGTAACGCACAGCAGATTCGTTTGCCCTCGCCCCGCGCTCCCGCTGCAGGTAATGCCAGTCGAATAACGGAGCGCTGACGTAAGCGCGTGCGTCGAACGTTCCAATCGGCCCAACCACGGAAGATACGCCCGGAAAATTAAACCGGAAACCCAAGGCGGCGAGATCAATCTGGGTGGCGCTCTGGGTTACCGCAGCACTCACATTGGGCAGCAGATGACTGAGTTCCTGCCATTTCGCGCCCCGCGCCGCGAGCGAATTGTCGCTGGCCAGCAGCAGCCCCAAGTTGCTTCTGAGCGCTCGATCAATGGCCTCCTTGAACGAGAGCTGCAGAACGCCGGGGGTTGCCTTGGCTTCGGGAACGCTGCTCAAGAACGGATTCTGAGCGGAATTCGAATCCGACAACGATATGGAGGCGTTACTCCCCCCAGCGCCGCCCGTATCGGAGCTCTGGTTTGGCGCCATTCCGCCCGCATACGCCGAGCGTGCGCCTGCACTTTGCGTCTGACCGACCGAAGGCATGGGCAGGACCGCAATGGTCGAAAACAAACCCACAAAAATTGTCCACCGGATGATGTCCGGCACTCGCTTACATGCT
>QHZV01000030.1 GCA_003224785.1 Acidobacteriota bacterium | reverse complement strand
AAGTTTCTCGTCACCGAGAACCAAATATCGTTTAACGAAGTTTCCCAATTCGCGCAGATTCCCCGGCCAATTGTAGGTCGCACAGGCTCGCAACATCTCGACTGAGAACGGCAAGGGTGGCCGTGCGTACTGTTCCGACAGCTGCGTCATGAAATGTTTGAGCAGGATCGGAATCTCTTCCCTGCGCTCGCGCAGCGGCGGAATTTGAAGCGTAAATGCATTCAGACGGTAATAGAGATCTTCGCGCAACCGCTTCGCAGCCAATGCTTCCGGAATATTGATATTCGTTGCCGCCAATATGCGCACATCTACTTTGACAACCGAGCGGCTGCCTAACCTCGAAAATTGCTGGTCCTGCAATACGTGCAACAGCTTCGCCTGCAACGAGGGCGGCATTTCACCGATTTCGTCCAGCAAAATCGTGCCTTTGTTGCAGATCTCAAACTTGCCCGGCTTGGCATGGTTTGCCCCGGTAAAGGCGCCCGCTTCATATCCGAACAATTCGCTTTCCAGCAAATCCGCCGGTACTGCGGCACAGTTAACTTTCAAGAATGTGCGGTGCGCCCGTGGCGAGAGCTTGTGGATCAGCTTTGCCATCACTTCTTTGCCGGTACCGCTCTCACCCAGCATCAGTACAGGTATGTCCACGTGTGCAACCAGTGCCGCTTGCGACCGCAGCTTGCGCATGTTCGCGCAGGCCGCTACGAAGAAAGTTTCGTCGCCCAAGTCTTCAACTTCACCCGCGTAATTCTCCTGATTCGTGCCCAGGCACTGATCAATGACCGCATCCAATTCGGCTTTCTGGAATGGTTTTGTAATGTAATCGGTAGCTCCGAGCCGGATCGCCTGCACTACTTTCTTCGTATCGTTCACGCAGGACAGCATCACCACGCGCATGTTCGGCTGCAACTTGCGCAAACCCTCGAGTGTTTCGAGTCCGTCAATCCCGGGCATTACAAGATCCAGCAGCACGAGATTCGGCAGCAGGCCTTTCTGCACCAGATCTAATGCCTCTTCACCAGTGGACGCAGTCTGCACGGTATGATCATCCACCTCGAGAAGCGTCTTTATATAGCGCAACATTCCCGGCTCATCGTCCACCAACAAAATTTTCGCTCGTTCGGTCATTACGCTCGTACCTCGGAATCTCCGGTTGGAGGCTTCATTGGAATAATGAAAGAGAATTTGCAGCCTGCTCCGGGCTCGCTTTCAACCCAAATCTTTCCACCCATGCCGTGCACCAATCGACGCGCGATCGCCAGCCCCAATCCCATGCCATCGGATTTCTCGTTTCGTGGCAAGCGAAAAAAGTCATCGAAAATTTCCAGATGATATTCGGGTGGAACTCCCGGCCCGGTATCGGAAACGCTGATCTTCACTGAATTCGGCTGGCTCAGAGGACGTCGACGCCGTTCTTGCGTTCCGGCCGGTTTGTTCCCTGTACGCCGCTCCCACATATAAGGTTCGGCATGAAGCCACACAGTTCCGCCGGCAGGCGTAAATTTCGAGGCGTTTTCCAGCAAATTCGAAATAATGCGCTCAACTTTCGGAGCGTCGAATGCGAACTCCTGCAATTTGTCATTGGCAAGAAAATATAGTGCCAGACCCGTTTCCTGAAAACGCGGAGACCACAACCGGCAAACTTCGGACAAGCAAGCGTTAATGTTGCCGGGCTCGAACCTCATCTTGAGTTCGCCGGTTTCGAGTACGCTGAAGCTCAGGAAATCCTGAATATAATGCTGCAAACGTTGTCCGTTGGCGCGCATGTCGCGCAGCACTTCTCGCTGGCGCTCGTTGAGGTCGCCCAGCTTTTCGCTCTGTAACAACTCGACATATCCGTTCAGAATTGCTAAAGGCGTCTTAAGATCGTGCGCAGCTGAGGCAAGCGCGTTGGTAGTACGCAGATAGCGTTCCCGCAGTTGCGAATACTCCTGCAACTCGGGCACGCTCAAAGGTTGCTGCTGCCTGGGAGCCGACGCTGCCGCCGGCGCAGATGCTTCCTTAGACATTGAAGACACTTCCGCCATGTTCTTGAATTTGCTACTTCTGGGGGAGGGAAAATCGCGAGCTGGGCTGGACTGTTTTCGGACCAACCACTGCTCAGAATCCTAGGGTACACGGCTGTGCACTGTCAACGAAAAATGCAAAAGATTGGTCACTTTCGGTAAATGCTTTCCAGTTTTTAACGTTTCCTTAACCTGCAAATGCCGGAGTAATCCCAGCCAAAAGCCCTTTCACGCCCGAGAAACGACCTCCCGTAACTAGTTTGGCGTCCATTAACGGCCAAAAGGGTGTAATCCCCATTCTTTGTACAGTTTGTTTGGCCCCTAAGGTGCGGTTAAACCTCGCGAATCCGCTGCAGGGGGCTAATGTTTTGGATCGTCGAAGACCTGAGCTAGAACGACGCGAGTGGTCTCGTCTGCCCCTTCCCATTCCCATTTTTGTCCGCAGCCAAGACGATGGCGGCAAGGATTACCTCGAATTTGCTACCGCCTTAAACGTCTCAGCTGGCGGGGCCCTCATTGCGGTCCACCGTCCTTTGCGGCCTCAGGCACAGGTTTCGCTGGAAATCCCCAGCGCTCCATTAGCGGCTTCGGCCCCGGTTGGAAAGAATTCACGAAATTTGCATGCGAAAATCGTTCGTGTAATCCATGCCGACGGCTATCACCTTCTCGGGCTGAAATTCAGCCAGCCGCTCTTGACGCCTGTCGTCCACAGGTCATCCCCGCGAAGGAAAGCCGTTTCTTCCGTGTGAAAATCTTTTCCTATACTTTCTAGCTCTCCTTGGTCACGTTACACTCACGGTTACCCTGCGAACCGCTGATCATCTATCAATCGTAAGTACCTGCAAATGCTTTGGTTGATTCCGAATTCCTGATTCGGACCAACTTCCACGTCTGTTTGGCTGGTGGTGTGCACAATTCAAGTCCGCTGAAGGAAGGCGCATCTCCAAATGTCCACCGCAGTGACAAATTCTGTCAGTTCCCTGGTGCAGTCAGTCGGCGAAGTTCCACCTGAATCGGTCGTCTTCGGACAATCCGAGGCCATGCAGGCGCTCCGCAGCCGCCTTGATAAAGTTGCTGCCGCCAATGTCCCCGTCCTGATTCATGGCGAGAGCGGCACCGGCAAAGACATCATCGCGCGCCTCGTGCACGGTCTTTCTCCCTGGAAGTCAGGCCCGTTCGTGAAAGTGAACTGCCCCGCAATTCCCGGCACTTTGCTCGAAAGCGAACTCTTCGGATACGAGCGCGGCGCGTTTACCGGCGCCTATGGCTCGAAGCCCGGCCGAGTGGAAATGGCACATCGCGGCACGCTTTTCCTCGACGAAATTTCCGAGCTCGACATGCCCCTGCAATCCAAGCTCTTGCAGCTTTTGCAGGACGGCCAGTTCTGCCGCATCGGCGCTCAGGCGGACAAGAAAGTTGAAGTTCGCATCGTCTGCGCCACCAACCGCAAACTCGAAGAAGAAATTCAAAACGGAACTTTCCGTCAAGACCTCTACTACCGGATCAACGTCGTCAACTTGTATATGCCGCCATTGCGCGAGCGCCGCAGCGACATCGGAACCCTGGCAGCTTATTTCCTCGAATTTTACAATCGCAAATACAACTGCAAGGCCCGTCCGCTCTCACCCGAGCTGATGGAAGTTCTACAGAAGTACCATTGGCCCGGAAACATCCGCGAACTCGAGAACGTACTAAAGCGCTACGTAATCCTCGGTACCGAGGACGCCATCAGCAACGACCTCCAGCCCGGCGACACCGACCTCCTCGCGCAGGAAATCAATTTCGACGGCCCAATTTCTCTG
>QHZV01000029.1 GCA_003224785.1 Acidobacteriota bacterium | reverse complement strand
CTGCGCCAAGAGCGCCAAGCGATCCACCGCCATCAATTAATACGTTATAGAAGGCCAAATTCCAGGTTCGCCGCGTATCCGAACCTAGCCCCGGTATCACCGCCTGTTCCAGCGCGAATATTGCCGACCGTTCCGTGCCGGTACCATTGAGCATCGCAACGAGAGCCAGTGCCAGCAGCAGTGGAAATTTTGGCAATGCGTAAAGCGATAGCCCACCCAACGCGGTCAGAATCGACAGGAGAACAAGGAATCGCTTACGTCCCACCCGGTCGGCAGCGATTCCGACTAGAGTGGTCGCACAGGCAGAACCTGCTAGACCGAATGCGAGTACGGCACCAATTTGAAAAGCCGAGTGGCCGGACCTAGAGAGGTAAATGCCCAATACCACTCCCATCAAACCGACACCGAGCGAACGCAGGAAGGCCGCGACATTGATGATGGCCCGATCTCGATAGGCATTCACCGATGTTTGCTCTGGATGTAGGCATAAAGAGCGTCATACACGGGAAATTGTCTTGCCAGTCTCTCTTGATCCGGCAGTCCCATGGCAGCGAATCCCTGTGCAATTGAGCGCAGGCCAACCCCCTCCGCAGCTGCGTCCTCTTGTCCCTTCACATCCGCAGCTCGCACAATCAGGCCGAGTCGCTGCACGGCTGGATCAGAGATCGCGAAGTCCTCGATGATTGCCTCGAACGTACATCGAGGGCCGCGGTGGTTAAGTTTGATTGCTTCAATTTTGGGCGCGTCGAAGGGAGTGGCACCTTGTCGCTTTGACTCATCCAGCAGATCTTTTTCCTCAACAAACAAGAACTCCGCCTGCGGGTCAACGAATCGCTTAATTAGCCAAGGGCAAGCAACGCGATCCACTTTCACGTCTTTGCGTGTAATCCATTTCATGTTCACCTCAGGGTCGCCAAGAATATGTGACTTTGATGGCGAAGCGGTTCTCGTAGAATTGCGGCGGGTTTGCTGCGACCAAGCTGGCGAAACGCTGACCTGCCGTGTAGATCACGAACAGATCACTGTCCGGGCGATAATTCCAGCGAAGACGGATGTTGGCACTCGCGCCTTGATTGTTAGCAGTGTCCATTTGCAGCAATGTGGAGAGGGTGAGAAATCGGGAGAATGAATAATTCGTTTGAAAACTGCCAAATACGACGGAGAAATTGGCCGCTGACGATGGCAAGACCGTCCCCGAAGCGTCTGTGACTACCCCAAGCCGGAATCGGTTCCACTGCTCGGCGAAGCTGAACGATAGTCGTTCGCTGGCCCGATACATAGCCCGGACACGCGCCTCATTCAGGTGTCCGTTGTAGTACGTGCCAAACCGCTCGAAGAAACTGGCGGTAAGCTTGCGATCCTGAGGTGAACCGTAAGTGAGTTGATGGCGCGTCCAGTGGTACTCACCGACGGGGATGAAAACGGTTTTATATATGTTGAATGGGTCGACCAGGCGTTGGGTGAAAACGTCCACGATATCGTCATCGGTATAAGATCCGTTATTGAATTCTGCACGGAACGTAGTCTGCCATTCCTGAGTCTGCAACACATGTTTTGTGTCCGGTGCATGAAAAATAAAACTCTCAAACTGAATCTCGCGTAAGCCTCTCAGCTTCGGCCGCAGCTTGAAGGTTGGGTCCAAGTAGTCGCAAATGCAATCGGCACGTTCAATGAAGCCGACTTCCGGATTAAAGTTCGGTCCGATTTTGCGCCGGCTAGCAATTAGCTCGAGCCAGCCACACTGAAAATTCAGGCTCGCCCCTACATCCGTTTGCCCGGATGAGAACATCGGAGACCGTGTCTGGGTCGCGAAGCCATGCACTACGAGATTCCTGAAAAATACGAGCCGCGTGTCGGCACCCGCTGTCTGGTTGAAACTATCAAACGGGTTTCCCGAACGCTTATCAATAGCCATCACACCCACGTAGGAGCCACCCCAAAGAGAGCGCTTCGCCCGTGCGACGGCATAGTTTGCATAAGGGTTTGGACCCGAACTTCGCGTATCCACATCCATCAGACCGAGTTCAAAGTTTCCAAGCGAGCCGGTGACTTTGGCACCTCCGTTAATAGGAACTTCTTCGCCAGTAATGGGATCGATGCCAATCTGACGGCTGAAAAATAGGAGGTCACTGTCACCGCCGATGGAGAAGTCGAAGACACCAGCGTTCTCCAGAAAAAACTGGCGCTTTTCTGGAAAGAAGAGCTTGTAGGGAGTTAGATTGAACTTCTGTGTGTCCACGTCAGCGTCGGCGAAGTCAGTATTGGCGGTGAAATTAGCGACCAAATTCGATCGCAATCCCAACTTCACATCCAAACCGCCGGTGTGCAGTGCACTGGTACCAGGTGTAAATCCTGTTCCTGCGGTATTTGAAGGAAAATGACTGAAGCCAATCAAGCCATAAGGCTTCACGATAAGGAGGCGCCCGCTGCTGATCTCTGAAATGCCATGCAGCTCTCCCGCTTGGCTGATGCGCGCTGCGCCGTAGGCACGTCGCCAGCCCGACCACATATCTTCTTCGTTCTTGCGACGGATAAATCGTTTGAAGTTGATTCCCCAGATCACATCTCGCGACTGCATGAAGTTGAGCGTGGAGAAGGGTATGCCCACCGTTGCGATCCACCCCTCTTTCGTGATTCGAGCCTCTGAAGTCCAAATTCCGTCCCAGCCAGAATCGCCGTCACCTTGACTCTGCTCGGTGCGCTGCTCTTCTGTAATCAACGCATCACGTTGAGTACCTAGCGGATTGATCTGAAACACATAGGCGTTGCGACGATGGTGAGAAGAGTCAATGATGATCTCCAAATAGTCGTCTAGTTCCTGTGGTACATCGCGGCGCAGCTCTGTGGCGACAATGCCCTTTGATTGAGAATCGAAGCACTTAATTCCGAAGTAAACCGCGCGCTTGGTATACAAAACGCGGACCTCGGTTCTCTCTGTTGGCGGTTGCCCTTCGAACGGTTCCCGTTGAAGAAAGTTTGAGATGGGCGTGGCCTTCTGCCACAACGGATCGTCCAGTGCGCCATCTAATTTGGGCGGATCCTCGACTCTTGTCGCCTGAGCCGTTCGCAGGACTTCCTGAACGCCAAGTTGCCGTTCCTTTCGTTGTGAGCCGGATTGTTCCTGTCCGACGAGATGTCTCGAGAGAATGGAAAAGATCGCCAGGAGAAACAAACAAGCCTTTCTGGGCGTCTTTTGAAGAACTAAGCGTCTCATCGCGTGCCATGCAAAAGAACACCTATTGCACCAGCGGCAAGGATCAATACAGGCTCTGGAATCTTTTTGATAGCGAGCAGCACTGCGAGAGTGGCGATCGCTATTATGGCTGTTGGCAAATCAACTAATGAGCGTCGAGCCAAAATGTATGCCGCTCCGGCAATCGCGCCCACGGCAGCAGCCGATACACCTTGAACGAAGGCTTTGACTTGGGGGTTCTGAGCAAAACGCCGATAGTATGGCGCACCGAATACGACGATCAGGAAGGGAGGCGCAAAGACGGCAGCGGCCGCAACAACAGCACCCAGAATTCCCGCAACTAGGAATCCAATGAAAGCGGAGGTTATGACCACTGGGCCGGGCGTGATCATCGCTACCGCGACGGCATCCACGAACTGAGGCTCGGTCAGCCAATGAAACTTGACGACAACCCCTCCATAGAGAAAAGGGACGATCGCCAAACCGCTTCCGAATACGAACGCGCCCGCTTTTAAGAAAAAAAGGAATAGGACGCCAACTGTTGCCAGTGCCGCCACGCCGTGAATTCCGGTTAACAGTGGCGTCACAACACCGAATGAGAACATTGAACCAACTCGTGCCAGGCTCAGCGGTGCCTTAATAAGTAAGGCAACAAACCCAGGCGGTGGTGAGTGCCAGGGCTGCAAAAATCATCCACAGGAGCAAGTCTTTGCCGACCGTGGTACGTACCAGCTTTATCGCGCTTCGCACGATAATTGCGATTACCGCCGAGCCGATGCCATAAAACATGCCTTGAATCCATGGCAGGCTGCCGAAGTGGACATATAGGGCAGCCAAAACGAGTGCCATCAGAAATGAAGGCAAAATAAACGCGCTTCCTACCAGCGTTGCACCCATGAACCCAGCCCGTAGCCACCCGATATAAATGGCTAGCTGGGCAGCGAGAGGTCCCGGAGAAAGCTGAGAAAAAGCTAAACCTTCAAGGTAATCCGACTTCGAAACCCAGCAGCGCTGCTCCACAAGGTCTCTCTGCATGTAGCCCGCGAGGGCTATCGGGCCACCAAAACCGAACGTGCCGAGTCGCAGAAAATAGAGCAGCAGCTCTCGCAAGGTAAACGAGACCGTTTCCGCACGATCCACAGTTGGTGGTTGTCGCTGCGCCTGCTTGCTCATCTGTGGTTTTTGCTTACTTGCTTTCTTTGCCCAGTTCATCCACTGCGGCCTTGAAGCCGGTTGCCAGCTTGTCAGCCGGGCCCCGCCCCCAATAGTGCAAGAAAATGACGACGGGCTTCGAATTGATCATGTGATGATGGATCGCTACCACGTCCAGTCCATTTGAGCGAAGCGCTTTCAATGTTGGAGTGACTTCAGATTCCAGCATCGCGATGTCACCAGCTATCGCCGCGTCATCATTTGTCCCCACGAAGGCCGCCCAGGTATTAAGTCCCATACGAGCATTAATCTTGGCTCCCATCTCTTTCACATCAAGATCATCTCGACCCAATGTGATTTTGTACACGGGACCAGTCTGCTCACCCGCATGGCCGACGATCTTTGCAATTCGGTCCGTATCGAGGGTTCCTTGTTTTTGGGAAGGCTTTGGACTGTTGCCAGATTCAGCCGGTTTCACGTGACCAATCAAGTCAATCGCGGGCTTGATCTGATTCGCCAATTCGGCAGCTTTTCCATGTCCGTGGATATGCATGAAGAAAACCCTAGGCTCGTCCCAAAAGAAGTGATTGTGTAATGCCGTGACCTCAAAGCCATGTTCCAGAAGAGAAGACATCACGGGATTCACTTCGTCCTGAGTCAGAACCAGGTCTCCCATGACCACTTCTTCTCCGCCTTCGCCCTTGGTCATGGCGAACCAACCGCCAAAACCAAAGGGAGTTGGCAGAGAGTATCCGGCAACGTTCATGTGCAGATCACTCCTCGGAATGTTGACCTTGAGGACGTTCGATTTGTAGTCGCCGGTCTTGCCCACGATCTTCAAGACTTCTTGATAGTCACTGGGAGTTTCTTGCGAATATCCGACGGTCGCGATAACTCCAAGGCTTAATATGAAGCAGACTCTGATCGCCAACTTGTTTGCAATTCCTCTCATGGCATCTCCTTAAAAAATAACTCGCATTATTTCGCGGTCGCCTTCAGATCGTCGAAATAGGTCACCGAATCGGCTTTCGTCCAGAGCCCGATCTTTCCAGCATCCTTGAACGTGTCATCCGTGGCCTCGATCTTTTTGTTGTCGTCGTAATAGCAGGTGATTTTGTTGCCTACGACTTCAACCCGCAGCTCGTGCCATTCCCCTGATGTGACCTTGAGGTTTGCGCCAGCGAACTGGCTGCGTCGTCCGTTTACTACGTGATACAGGCGATAGTTGTTCTCAAGAGCGTTAGCGCGAACGATGTAATAGTTGTTGGGGTCTTTGAGGCGGAAAACCAAGCCTCCCGCGCGATCAATGTTTCCTGAGACGGCCTTGAATTTCACGCTGACGTCCAGATCCTGAAAGGAAGCTTCGTCGGCGATCAGCAGAGGAAAACGATAGTCGGTTTGGTCAGTTGAAGTCTGGGCGATAACGTTCGGTTTTGAGGGTGCGGTTGGATCGGCGGTGACCACCCACTTCTCTGGCCCTCCTCCTCCGGTTTTTGCGCTGTGGAATTGTGAAGGC
>QHZV01000028.1 GCA_003224785.1 Acidobacteriota bacterium | reverse complement strand
TGAAGCTCTGGTGCGGATTGATACGCCGCAGGAAGCGCTCTACTACGCAAACGGTGGAATTTTGCAATATGTGCTGAGACAGCTGATGGCGGGGAGCAGAGAGACGGTGGGGGCATACGGCAACAGGTAGCCGTCCGGACAACTCTGTCGGTTTAGTTCAAACAATCGAGGCGTTTAAGGTGCTGCGCGCCAGAGGAGCGAATGTGAACGCGAGAATAGGCATGGCGAAGACGCGCTAACCCTCGCTGCCAGAAATCATCGCAACGATATCGTTGGCGTCCTAAGAAGTGCTGCCTACCACTGATATAATCAACAATTGCTCTCATGCCGCAAAAGCGCCTGATTCGTTCCACTACAGTTCTATGTGTTCGCCGGAATGGCAATGTGGTCATGGCCGGAGATGGCCAAGTCACGCTCGGCGAAGGCGTGATCAAGCATTCAGCCAAGAAGATCCGCCGCCTGTACCAGGACAAAATTCTTGCTGGATTCGCCGGCTCGACCGCCGACGCGTTCACGCTTTTCAGCCGCTTTGAGTCCAAGCTGGAGCAGTATCACGGAAACTTAGGGCGTGGCGCCGTCGAACTGGCGAAAGACTGGCGGACGGACAAATTTCTGCGGCATCTCGAGGCGCTTCTATTGGTTGCCGACAAAGAGCAGACGTTTCTTCTCAGCGGACAAGGCGACGTGATTGAACCCGACACGGGAATTGCAGCCATCGGAAGCGGCGGCCCTTATGCCCAATCGGCGGCCCAGGCCCTGGCTGAGCACACGCAACTTTCAGCGCGCCAGATCGCCGAAGAATCAATGAAGATTGCGAGCAGAATTTGCATCTATACCAATGAGAAGGTGACGATAGAAGAGTTGTAGCTTCAGCTCTCTGCTATCAGCCTTCAGTTAAAGGCCGTTACTGAGAGCTGAAAGCTGATAGCTGAGAGCCCACATGGCCATTTACCTTCCTGCTACCGCTGAAGAAGAACAGCTTGCGCTGGATGAACTGACTCCGCGCGAGATTGTTGTCGAGCTCGATAAGTACGTTGTCGGGCAGAAGGACGCCAAGCGCGCCGTGGCCATCGCTCTGCGCAATCGCATGCGCCGCCAGAAGCTTCCACCCGATATGGCGGAAGAAGTCATCCCCAAGAACATCATCATGATTGGGCCGACCGGCGTCGGAAAGACCGAGATTGCACGACGTCTCGCTAAGCTGGCGAATTCGCCATTCCTGAAAGTTGAAGCTTCGAAATTTACTGAAGTTGGATACGTCGGGCGCGATGTCGAATCCATGATCCGCGATCTTGTCGAGATTGCGATTGACAACATCCGCGCCGAAAAATTGGAAGATGTCGCTGACAAAGCCGAACTGAATGCCGAAGAGCGGCTGCTTGATATCCTGCTTCCGCCGGCAGCGCCGCGAGTGCCTGAGTCTCCGCAGGCTGGCTTTGTGCTGGAGGGAACAACCACCTCAGGCGATTCGAGCTCACGTACGCGTGAAAAGCTGCGTCAGCAATTGCGCGAAGGCAAGCTCGACGACCGCACGGTTGAAATTGATGTGCGCGAGAGGAATTTCCCATCGTTTGAAATCATCTCCAACCAAGGCGTGGAGGAGATGGATGTCAATATCAAAGACATGCTGCCCAACATCTTCGGCCAGCGCACCAAGAAGCGGAAGATGAAGGTCAACGAAGCCTTTGAATACCTGATCCAGGAAGAAGAGCAGCGCCTGATAGATATGGACCAGGTCACGCGCATGGCGATTGACCGCGTGGAAGATGCGGGAATTATTTTCCTCGACGAAATTGATAAGATCGCCGGCCGCGAAGGCGGACACGGGCCGGACGTTTCACGTGAAGGTGTGCAGCGCGACATCCTGCCGATTGTCGAAGGCACAACGGTCAACACCCGGTACGGCATGGTTCGAACCGATCACATTCTTTTCATCGCCGCCGGAGCCTTTCACGTCTCAAAGCCCAGCGATCTGATCCCCGAGCTGCAAGGGCGCTTTCCAATTCGCGTCGAATTGCAATCGCTCACGATGGACGACTTTATCCGCATTCTGACTGAGCCGAAATCGTCGCTCACTAAGCAGTACATTGCGTTACTCGAAACGGAAGGCGTGAAGCTGGAGTTCACCAAAGACTCCCTGGAAGAAATCGCGCGCTTTGCATTTCGCGTGAACGAGGGCACGGAAAACATTGGCGCGCGGCGGCTGCACACAATCATGGAGCGCGTGCTCGACGAAATCCGCTTTTCCGCCTCCGACAGAAAAGGCGAGCAGGTTACTGTGGACGCCGCTTATGTCGGAAAGATGCTGACCGATATTGTGAAAGATCAGGATTTGAGCCGGTACATTCTCTAATCGCGCGGGCGTCCCGCCCGTCAGTCGTGCACAGAGGCCTCTGTTAATCTTTCCGCAGCAAATGAATCTCGTCAAAATCAGCGTTTGCCTCGCTGCCACAGCTTTGCTCGTATCCTGCGGCAGTCCGGGCGTTCCTCTACCTCCATCGCTGGAACTGGCAAGGCCAGTGACCGACCTGCACGTACTCCGTAAAGGCGACAAGATTTTTCTCACCTGGACTGCTCCCACTTTAACTTCCGATCGGCACAATATTCAGCATCCGGGGCCGACTGAGATTTGCCGCAGCGTCGGTTTAAGCATGACTGAGTGCGGCAATCCGGTCGCAAAGGTGTTGCCGAATAAGACCTCCGAGCCGAAGACAGGTAAGCCACAACTCAGCTTCACCGATCAGCTGCCTGCAAACCTGCAATCTTCAAATCCAACCTCTAGCGTGACCTACGCAGTCAGCGTTCTGAATTCGTATGGACGCAGCGCGGGTCTATCCAACAAGGTGCAAGTTCTCGCGGCTCCAACGTTAGCTTCGCCGAGCGACTTCCGGGCGGACCTCACATCCGATGGTGTAAGGCTCACCTGGGCAAGTATCTTCTCCATTCCAGAAACCGCGGGGCTCCGATTTTCCGCTCGCGTGTATCGGCGCGAGCAGGGGAGCGACAAAGATGCTGTCACAGGAGAAACTCCGATAGCAGCTGGTTCTGCGTTAATCGATCGCAGCTTCGAGTGGGAAAAGACTTATACTTATCGCGCGACGATCGTCACATACGTAATTCAACCCACTGGCGAGCAGCAGGTCGAGGGAGAAGACACACCGGGTGTCACTGTTTTCGCGCACGACATTTTCCCTCCCGCAGCGCCGGCAGGATTGCAAGCTGTTTTTTCCGGCCTCGAGCAGAAATCGTTTATTGATCTTGTTTGGACTCCGAACAGCGACTCCGATCTGGCTGGATATAACGTCTACAGGCACGAGCAAGGGACGGAGCCGGTCAAAATAAATTCGGATCTGATAAAAGCCCCGGCGTTTCGTGACGCGGACATAATGAGTGGACGCGAGTACTTTTATTCAGTCACAGCGGTTGACGCGCGGGGCAATGAAAGCCCGCACTCGCCGGAAGCCAGCGAGATTGTGCCATGAGATATTGTCGGTTCGAGAACGATGGGTCGGTTGAGTTCGGGCTGGTGGAATCGGTGGCCGGACGTGAGGAAATCACCGCAATTCTGCAGTCCCCGGAACAGCACGCCGATCCTGCGGCCAAATCAATTCCCGGTGTTGCACTGAGCGAGGCAAGGATCCTGGCGCCAGTTCAGCCTTCGAAGATCGTCTGCGTTGGCCGGAACTATCGCGAGCATGCTGCTGAACTCGGCAACGAAGTTCCATCGGAACCGCTGATTTTTCTCAAGCCACCATCTGCACTGATAGGCCCGGGGCAGGCGATCATTCGTCCAAAGATTTCAGCGCGGGTTGATTTCGAAGGCGAACTCGGGGTGGTGATCGGCAAACAT
>QHZV01000027.1:438-4439 GCA_003224785.1 Acidobacteriota bacterium | reverse complement strand
CAGGCTTAGCAGAATCGCTCCCCAGAACGCCGTAAAAAACGAATCAACCGTAAACGCAGGTCTCATCAGAACGGAAGCCAATACCAGCATCAACGCGTTGATAACCAGCCAGAAAATTCCCAAGGTCAGGATGGTCAAGGGCAGGGTAATAACTTTAAGGAGAGCCCCGAGCGTTGCATTGATGAAACCAATGACTAGCGCAGCCACGAGCGCCGCGGCCACGCCATGCACGTGAACTCCAAGGTGCAGTTGGGAGACGACCCACACCGCCAACGCACTTAGAATCCAGTTAATTAGAAGACGCACTTTTGTCTCCTCCGGAAATATAAGAATATAGATCGTGACGATTGGCTGCGCAAATCGGACTTATTGCTACAGTTCGCAGCACTAGTTTCTCACGCCGCCCAAGTTACAGCCCAGCGACAATGCCCTTCTCCCAATCGTAGTAAACTCTTTCCCGTCATGGCGCAACTTACTTATTTGGAAGCCATCCGGCAGGGAATTTGGGAGGAGATGGAGCGCGATCCAGCCGTTTTCTGCCTGGGCGAGGACATTGGCATTTACGGCGGCGCTTTCAAGATCACCGACGGCTTGATTGATCGCTTTGGTCCGGAGCGCGTGATTGATACCCCGATTGCCGAATCGGCGATTGTTGGAGCGGCATTCGGCGCGTCGCTTACAGGAATGCGCCCGGTTGCTGAATTTCAGTTCATGGACTTCATCGGATGCGCGATGAACCAGATCAGCAATATGGTCGCGAAGACGCATTATCTATGGGGAGCGCCAGCGCCTCTCGTTCTGCGGGGTCCAAGCGGCGGCAATGTCCACGGCGGGCCGTTTCACTCGCAGAATCCGGAAATGTGGTTTGTGCACAACCCCGGCCTCAAAGTGGTTTGTCCGGCGACTGCGTACGACGCAAAAGGGCTGATCAAGTCGGCGATTCGCGACAATAATCCCGTAGTCTTCTTTGAGCACAAATATTTGTATCGGCGCATCAAAGACGAGGTGCCGGAAGATGACTATGTCGTTCCTCTCGGTGAGGCCCGCATTGCACGCGAAGGCCGTGACCTCAGCGTCATTACCTATGCGGCGATGGTGCACCTTGCAATGGAAGCCGCGGAATTACTCGCCAAAGAAGGAATCGAGATTGAAGTGCTCGATCTGCGCACCTTGGCTCCACTCGATGCCCAGGCGGTTACGGCCACGGTGAAGAAGACAAACAAGGCGATCATTTTGCACGAGGACACGCGGACCGGCGGCATTGGAGGCGAGATTGCGGCGATCATCAACGAAGAAGCATTTGATGATCTGGATGGCCCCATCGTGCGCATCACCGCGTTAGATACCCCGGTGCCGTTTTCTCCACCACAAGAAGAGCGGTTTCTGCCGCAACTGCGTGACGTGGTCGAGAAGGCGCGCTGGTTGAAAGCTTATTGAGTTTTTGTCGTAGAGACGTAGCTTGCTACATCCTGGAGCGCTGCAGCTTGTTCTGAGAATGAGGAGGCACAATGCGTTTTTTCATACTCGGGATCATCGTCACCATTGTGGTTGCGTTTGTGGCGGCCATCGCTATCGCCCAATTTGGTCTATTGCCTACCAGCGCCGCCGCGACGCCACCAGCTTTTGAAACTCGCATCGCTGGCAATGCTCTGGATGCGTCCATGGATCGGCATGCGCCCAGGGTCAACAACCCGCTTCCCGCGAGCGATCAGAACCTGATAGATGGCATGCAAGTCTACGACATGAATTGCGCTGTCTGTCACGGAAGTCTGGATTACAAACCCAGCCTGCTCGAACATTCTATGTACCCGCCGCCGCCGCAGATCGTTATGGAACCGCTCGACGATCCTGAGTGGCACCTTTACTACGCCATTCGAACCGGTGTGCGCTACACAGGAATGCCCGCCTGGAGCAAAGCCCTCAGCGAGCAGGACATGTGGAAAGTGACGGCTTTCCTTTCACGTCTCGAAAAACTGCCGCCTGCTGTTCAGGAGCACTGGAAGAAGGTTTACGGCACCTCGCCAGAAGAGCATCACGGCGAGGAACACGAACAGCACGGCGCGCACGAACATCACGATTGAGAACCGGCTAGAGGCTTTGCTTTTGGGCTTGGCCAGTAAGGGCCCGTTCCGCCTTCGCTATAATTACAGTTGCGTTTGGCTCATCCTGCATTGAGCCAAGTGGAAGGAAATCATGCCAACTGACATTGTTATGCCACAGATGGGCGAGTCCATTGTCGAAGGGACAATCACCAAGTGGCTGAAGAAGCCCGGCGACAAGATCCAGCGTGACGAGCCGCTGTTTGAGATTTCCACTGACAAAGTGGACGCTGAGATTCCCGCGCCTGCGTCCGGCGTGCTGCAGGACATCAAGGTCACCGAAGGCACGACGGTTCAGGTGAATACAGTTGTGGGGACGATTGCGTCCGACGGAGAAGGCGCGGCGGTAAAGGCCGCCCCAGCTCCTGAAAAGAAGGCTGCCCCAGCGGCCGCTCCCGTTAAAGCGCAGCCGCCTGCACCTGCACCGCAGGCTGACGGAAGCCCTGTTGCATCTGCTCCGGCCACGGCCAGGCACGATGAAGATGAGCATGCGCGCTCTTCGCCGCTGGTCCGCAAGATCGCGCGCGAACACAACGTGGATTTGTCGCAGGTCGAGGGATCCGGCCTGGGTGGAAGAATCACCAAGCAGGACATTCTGGCGTTTATCGACTCTGGTAGTGGCGGCGCGGGCGTCTCGCCCGCGCGGGTGCCCGCTGAGCCGGGCGAGGACGCGCGGCGCCCCACGACTGCTCCTTTGGAATCTCCTGCCCCGCTCCCCACTCCCGCCGCCATTCCCGGCGATCTCGTTCCCCCGACCAACATGCGGAAGATCATTGCGCAGCGCATGATCGAGTCGCGGCGGACCAGCGCCCACGTGCACTGCATGTTTGAAGTGGATATCACTCGCATTGTCAATCTCCGCAACAAACTCAAGTCGAGCTTCGAGCAACGCAACGGCGCGCGTCTGACGTTCATGCCGTTTTTCGTTCGCGCAGTGATCATCGGATTGCAGCAGTTCCCTATCGTGAATGCATCGCTCGAAGATGCTGGCATTCGCTACCACCGCCACGTAAACGTCGGGATCGCGGTCGCGCTTGATTGGGGATTAATTGTTCCTGTGCTCAAAGATGCCGATGAGCTGAATTTTTTGGGATTGCAGCGAGGCATCACCGACCTCGGCGAGCGTGCTCGCAATAAGAAGCTCAAGCCCGAAGAAGTCGAAGGCTCCACCTTTACCGTCACCAACCCCGGACAGTTCGGCGCGGTGTTCGGCTTGCCGATCATCAATCAGCCGAACTCGGCGATCATGGGCGTCGGCGGCATCAACAAAATGCCGTTGGTCGTCACTGACAAAGATGGCGCAGACTCAATCGCCGTCCGCTCGGTTGTGCACCTCACCCTCGGCTACGACCACCGCCTGATAGATGGAGCCGTCGCCGACCAGTTCATGGCCTTCGTGAAGAACACGCTGGAGGGGTGGAGCGAGGACGTTGGGTAGGGCAATAGGGCAGCCTAAGCTACACCCTGAGTCGAAACTAGATGCCTGACGTCCCAGAAAGCGTTCTGCCACTCTTCGTAGCTGCGGGTTGGCGGCCCGGAAGGTGTGTGAACGTGCCATCCGCTGTACCAGTCAGTCATCCTGCGTTTGCTGTGCTCTCAGAATTCGGCGGGTTAACAATTGGTCAGGTTGGACTCGATGAGAAGATCGCCTTTAGAGAACTGGATCTCTACGAAAAGATCACGAAGGTCTGGGAAGGGTTATTAGGTTCGCAGCTGATTGGCATAGCTGAAGTCCACAACGCACACGGCGAGCTGTACATGGATGCCACAGGTCGCTACTTCGGAGCTAGCTACATTCACGACGCATTCTATTTCGAAGGCTCAAGTTTTTCCGAGGCGATACCGAAACTGATCCTCGGTGGCCGCGCCCAGCCAATGCTTCGACCGGATCGAGATCATGTC
>QHZV01000027.1:0-374 GCA_003224785.1 Acidobacteriota bacterium | reverse complement strand
GCGAAAAGAACAACTGGCGAGGAAATGCTTGCGTTCTGCTTGCAGGTTGCCCCACCCTTTTCGCGTTCTTTGCGAAAGCGTGGGAGACGACGACTGTGAGCATCATGGGCTTTCCTCGACAACTCAACACCAGGTTTCTCGACTACGCAGATCGTTTCACGATCCGCTCCGCTCCAAATGACAGATGCAGCCGTTTCGATTTAATTCGTGCTAGAGTTTCCTCATGGTAGTCACGGTCAATATTCCGGATGAACTCGCGGCAGCGGCTGAAGCGCGAGGCTTATCGCTCGAAGCTTTTGTCCAAGAGATTTTGGCGCAGCAATTGGCGCGTCCTGCGGAGACTCGGCAGCCGCGCACGCCGGAAGAGATTCGCG
>QHZV01000026.1 GCA_003224785.1 Acidobacteriota bacterium | reverse complement strand
CGTCATCGAAAATGCACAACGTCACATTGACGCAGACCATACCGATCCTCACACAGCAACTTCGGTGGCGATGTCTGAAGTGTCGAGCGCAGTAGTCGCGACTTCGCTGGTGCTGATATCTGTATTCGTCCCGGTTTCATTCTTCCCCGGAACGACCGGGATTCTTTACCGGCAATTTTCGTTGACGATCGCGTTTTCAATCGCAATATCCTTATTCAACGCGCTGACGTTGTCTCCCGCGCTGGCTGCTCTTCTCCTCCGCGGCGAAGAATACAAATACTCGCTTTTCGCGTGGACGCATATCGGCTGGCTCTCTCGTTCGTACGCGAAATTCGCGCACGGCGTGGATGCGGCGATCCATGGCATCGCTGACGCGTACGGCAAAACTATTTGCAGGGTGCTGCGTTTTCGTTATGTGATGATCGCGCTGTTCGTGGCCGGACTGGCCGCGACTGCGTACATGTACATCCACGTTCCCACGGGATTCGTTCCTCAGGAAGATCAAAATTATTTCATCGTTGTGGTGCAGGCGCCACCGGGCGCGTCGCTTTCCTATACAACCAATATCGCCAAAGAGGCAGAAAAGGTTTTACTCGCTGACCCCGATGTTTTCGGAACATTCGCGGTTCCTGGATTTTCTCTCTCGGGCGGCAGTTCGCCGAATTATGGCTTAGTCTTCGCCCCTCTTAAGCCAATAGCCGATCGCAGGGGCAAAGGCCATGCCGCGAGCGACATCGTAGCCCGCGTATCGCCGAAGCTGTTCGGCATTCCGGGAGCCATTGTGGTCGCATTTGAGCCTCCTGCGGTCAATGGCATTGGAAGCTTCGGCGGATTTCAATTCCAGTTGCAAGATTTGGGACGAAACACTCTGCAGGACCTTGATACGGTTGCCCACAAGATTGTTGCCGGAAGCCGCCAACGTCCCGATCTGCAAGGACTGTTCACTAGTTTCACGGCCAATGATCCGCAGCAACTGGTCAAGATCGATCGCGAAAAAGCGAAAGCAATGGGAGTGCCGATCAATCAAGTGACGCAGGCGCTCGGCGTTTACATGGGTTCGGAATACGTGAACGATTTTGATTTCAACAATCGCTCCTATCGCGTTTACGTGCAGGCCGACCAGCCATTCCGCATGAATGCTCGTGATCTGCGCCAGTATTATGTGCGCTCAGACACGAACGGACTGGTGCCTCTTGGGAATATAGTCTCGCTGCAAGAGACCTCCGGACCGCAGGTCATTAATCACTTCAATCTCTTTCGCTCGGCAGAAATTGATGGCGCGGCAGCGCCCGGATACAGTTCCAGCCAGGGCATTCAGGCAATGTCGGACTTGGCGAAAAACAACATGTTGCAAGGGATGGCATTCACCTGGTCGGGACTCGCGTTAGAGGAAGTGGAAGCCGCGGGCAAAGCCATCATCATTTTTGCTCTCGGACTTTTTGTGGTGTATCTCACACTTTCAGCGCAGTACGAGAGCTTTGTGCTGCCATTCATCATTTTGCTGGCTGTCCCCATGGCGGTCCTGGGTGCGTTATTGTTTATTTCTGGCCGTGGTTTAGTGGACGACGTGTATGTGCAAATCGGTCTGGTCATGTTGATCGGCCTGTCAGCGAAGAACTCGATTCTTATTGTCGAATTCGCCGAACAGTTAATCGATCAAGGCCGCACGATTACCAACGCAGCCATTGAGGCCGCGGAACTACGGCTGCGGCCAATTCTCATGACCTCATTCGCGTTCCTGTTTGGCGTCTTGCCACTCTACTTTGCGACCGGCGCCGGCAAACTGGGACGGCACTCAGTGGGCACAGCAATCGTGGGCGGCATGTTGTTCTCTACCGTCCTAAACCTTTTCTTTATTCCGGTGCTTTACGTAATCGTTAAGACGCTGCTGGCATCGTTTTCTAAGAAAAAGGTTGAAAGTGGCAGTTGTGAGCCGGAAGTCTCCCAGGCGGCGTAAGGAAAGGAAGGGTACAGTGGCAGAGTGTACACATCTTGATCAGGTCCATGACGTTAAACCCCACACTCGCGGGTGTGAAGAATGCCTGAAGATGGGCGACCGATGGGTGCATCTTCGGTTATGTTTAAGCTGCGGACATGTCGGTTGCTGCGATTCTTCCAGGAATAAGCATGCGACCAAGCACTTCCACTCAACCCAGCATGCCATCATGCGGTCTGCCGAGCCGGGCGAAGATTGGGGTTGGTGTTATATTGACGAGCTCGAGCTGGATTTTTCCTGAAGCGCTGAGAATCATTGATGTTTGAGAGCATCCTTTGTCAGGTCACCGAATACGATCCAGATATTCTTAACGCTCTGATTGAGCTGGCAGTTGAAATTGCGCGCGAGGGCCGCGAAGGCAGGCGCATCGGCACATTGTTCACTCTCGGAGACGAACAAGCTGTTCTGGCAAAATCACGATCGTTGATTCTCGATCCCCTGAGTGGACATCCCGAATCTTCACGTCTGGTGACCAATCCCAATCTCCGCGGAACCGTCAAAGAACTCGCGCAACTGGATGGCGGATTCGTCGTCAGTCAGGCCGGCATCGTTCTCTCGGCTTGCCGCTATCTAGACGCCATTGCATCCGAGGTGGACGTGCCATTGGGACTTGGCAGCCGGCACATCGCCGCAGCCAACATGAGCGCCGTCACCAAAGCAGTTGGCATTGTAGTTTCGGAGAGTTCGGTGGTTCGCCTCTTCTGTCACGGAAAGCTGGTGGGTGAAATCATTCCCGAGCTATGGATGATTGATCGCACCGTCCAAATGCGCGGCCCGGTGAAGAAGGAAACCTTCGGCGAGCTGACGGTCCTGACCCCGAATACCCGCCGCGCTTCAGCAAAGTAAAAACTAACTCGGCGGAGCTGCAGTCGGGGTGTAAAGCTGGAAAACCTCCCGGTATGGCTCGACCGGATAGCTGTTCGCTTTCCACGCCGCCAATCCACCCTTGAGAAATTTAACCCGGCGCAAATGGACTTCGAGAGCTCGACCTAACACAGCGCGACTGGTTTTGTCGTTTGGACACGTGCAGTAAACGACTGAGTCTTTTTCGCCGGGAATCAGGGAGGGCTTTTCAAGCACCTCGTTCGGCGGAATTCTTTTCGCGCCAGGAATAATTTCAGGATAGGCAAGCAGATCAAGCGGCTGCCGAACATCGAAAATTAATATTTCTTGATTCGAAACCAGCGCCGCGTAGAGTGACTCAGGCGTGATGCTGTGCTGCTCCATGTTGCTCCGTTGTTTATTGCGTTGCGTCCAAAAGACGATCAAGGAGCAGATTCCAGCAACGCAAGCAGCTGTGATAACAAATGCCATTGTCTTTCCTAAGACAGTTTCTTAATACCAGATTCCATTGGTGCACGGAAGGACTCTGGAGATCGCAACGGAATGGATTGTAGGGGACGGGCGTCCTCGCCGTCCAAGTCTCTCTAAGTTCGCTGGACGTTTATAAGAGGCAAATCTGTGCTGATCCCATCAGTTGCAGACTCCTACAACCTTCCGAACGGCCAGCCTATTCTCAGCAGCCTTGATCATGTAATCGGCCACATCCGCGCGAGAAATTGTGAAACCGAAGGCAGGTAGACGTCCATCGGCAATCCGATACTTTCCCGTGAACGGCTTATCTGTCAGTTGCGGCGGACGAACCATTGTCCAATCAAGCCGGGATTCGGAGAATATCCGCTCCATTGAAGAAGTATCCGCGACCACTCCTGGAAAAAATAAACGTCCGAGCAGATAGGCAGGCGGCATGATGGAATTCTTGAACAGAAATGCAACCGACTCCACAACAACGCGCCTCACTCCGGTCCTACGCATTGCGTTTGTGAGTGCGAGAGCGAATCTCTGCAGCAGATTTGCATCGCCTTTTGCAATCGGAAGCCGTGGACCGAATGCTGAAATGATCGCATCCTGACCTTTAACGACCTCTGCCAGCTCTGCACTGTTGAGCAGGTCGCCTTCCTGAATCGCGATTCGATCGTGTAATTCGTTCAGGCGAT
>QHZV01000025.1 GCA_003224785.1 Acidobacteriota bacterium | reverse complement strand
CACCTGATGACGCATGCCTTTTTCAAGGGATTGTTATTCCTTGCCGCTGGGTCGGTCATCCACGCAGTTGGCGGCGAGCAGGACATGCGCAAGATGGGCGGACTGCGGAAGAAAATCCCTGTGACGTTCTGGACGATGACGGTCGCAACCATTGCTATCGCCGGCATTCCGCCGTTCGCCGGATTCTTCAGCAAGGATGAAATTCTCTGGCGGGCGTACCAGACGAGTTGGATCTTCTGGCTTGTCGGTCTCATTACCGCGTTCATCACCTCTTTCTACATGTTCCGGCTGCTCTTCATGACGTTCTTCGGACAATATCGAGGCGATGCCGAAACACATGGGCATGGACACGGCGGCATTCATGAGAGTCCATGGGTCATGCTCGGGCCTCTCGTTATTCTTGCGGCGCTTTCGATTGTTGGTGGATGGGTTGGAGTTCCTGGATCGCTCGGCGGCGGCAACCACTTCGATAAATTTCTTCGGCCTGTCTTTCGCTCGTCCACGCCGGTGTTGAACGCAGAACACGCGCAAGCTGGTGAAACGGCGCCGGCAGAGAAAGAGACTGAGGGCGAAGAACCGAAGACTGGTCATGCCACCGAATTGATGTTCACTGGAATTTCGGTCGGGGCTGGATTTCTTGGCTTATTCCTGGCCTGGCTCTTCTATATACGCAGTCCGGAAATGCCAGGCCTCATGGCCGCTAAATTCCACGGCCTCTATCATGCGCTCGCCGATAAATATTGGGTTGACGAGCTTTATTCATGGATCTTCGTAAAACCGTTGATCGCAATTTCTGGAATCGTATTCTGGCGCGGCATTGATCAAGGCGTGATTGACGCTACGCTCGACGGCAGCGCCGACACGGCGCGCGATGTTTCCGATAACCTGCGGCACATGCAATCTGGCAACTTGCGTTCATACGCGGGATGGGTGGCGGTTGGGGCGATGGCTGTGATCATTTATATGGTCTGGGTGGGCCTGCGCACGCCATGAACTGGCTCGACAACAATATCCTGACGCTGGTCACTTTTATTCCCGCCGCAGCAGGTGTGTTGCTGCTGTTCGCTCCACGACGCGACCGCGAAATTCGTGGGTTCGCGGTTTTGGTTTCGCTGCTGACATTCGTTTTGTCGTTGCATCTGCCAGCGCATTTTTATCGCAGTAAATCCGGATTTCAGTTCGAACGGGACTTGCCGTGGATTCCAACTCCCAACATTCACTACCACATGGGAATTGATGGAATCTCTCTGTGGCTCATACTGCTGACCACGTTCCTAACACCGCTTTGCGTGCTGATTTCATGGAAATCAATTCATGAACGGGTCAAGGAATTCTTCATTGTGCTGCTGGTGCTCGAGACGGGCCTGATCGGGGTCTTTGTTTCGCTCGACCTGTTCCTGTTCTATTTCTTCTGGGAAGCGACGCTGATTCCGATGGCGCTCTTGATCGGCATCTATGGGCACGGACGGCGGGTATATGCGGCGGTCAAGTTTTTTCTGTACACGATGGTCGCCTCGGTCTTTATGCTCGCCGCGATTCTGTGGCTCTATGCAAAGACCGGTAGCTTTGATTTCGTGACCATTCAGAGCGCGATTCGGAGCGGTGGAGTGCCAGATTTTGCTGCTGCTGCCCAGTGGTTGTTTCTTGGATTCTTTATCGCGTTTGCCGTCAAAGTTCCACTGTTCCCTTTCCACACCTGGCTTCCGGATGCTCACGTCGAAGCGCCAACCGCCGGCTCAGTGCTATTGGCTGGCGTTCTATTAAAGATGGGCACGTATGGAATGCTGCGCTTCAATCTCGGCTTGTTCCCGGAACAATCCCGAGCAAATGCTTCGTGGATTGTGGTGCTCGCACTGATTGGAATCGTTTACGGCGCGCTGGTCGCTATGGTGCAGCCGAATATGAAGAAGCTGATTGCCTATTCGTCCATCAGTCACCTCGGCTTCGTTGTCCTCGGAATTTTCAGCTTCACGCAGGCTGGCCTGAATGGCGCGATGTTTGTGATGCTGGCCCACGGCGTGTCCACCGGCGGGTTGTTCATGTTGGCTGGAATGCTTTACGAGCGCCGGCACACCTACGAGATATCTGAGTTCGGCGGCCTCGCGACACCGATGCCCACTTACTCGACTTTCTTTTTATTTATCGTTCTCGCGTCGGTTGGATTGCCGCTGCTCAATGGCTTCATCGGTGAGTTTCTGGTCTTGAGCGGAGCGTTCCAACACGAAATGTGGTGGGGGATCGTCGGCGCAACCGGAGTGATCTGGAGCGCATGTTACCTGCTCTGGATGTATCAGCGCGTCTTCTTTGGTCAGCTCAAGCATGCGGAAAACAATTCCCTGCCCGACCTGGATTTACGCGAGCACGTGGCACTCTGGCCGGCGGCGGTGATGGCCCTGATCATGGGTATCGCTCCGCTGTGGTGGCTGAACGCGATTGATCCCGCGATCCACAACGTTCTGGCGTCCTTCTCCCAACTCGCGGCCAAGGCGGTGACTCAATGATGGCGCTCCAAACCATTGTTGAAACCCTGCCGCAAGGCCCTGACTACGTCGCGATCCTGCCCGAAATTATTCTGTCCCTTTTCGGCATGCTCATCATGGTGCTCGATCCGGTCATGGATGAGAAGCGCAGCCAGCGTTCGCTTGGCAGCCTCGCGTTGATTGGCGCGGTGCTGGGTCTGGCCGCAACGGTTTTTCAGGCGTACTATCAGGCGCACACAGGATTCTCCGGGGTTGCGTTTTGGAGCATGATCAAGGTAGATGCATTCAGCATCTTCTTTCACTTCGTCGTAGCTGCGGTCACGATTCTGGTGATTCTCAGTTCTTATGAATACATGCAGGTGCAGCAGATTCGCGCCGGCGAATACTATGGCCTGATCCTATTCGGCGCAGTTGGCATGATGCTGATGTCGTGTGCGGTGGAGTTGGTACTGATCTTTATCGCGCTCGAAATCTCTTCGATCTCCACCTATATCCTCGCGGGATTCCGGCGACGCTCCGCTATCAGCAGTGAATCTTCGGTCAAATATTTCCTGCTGGGATCGTTTGCCACCGCCTTTTTCTTGTACGGTGTCGCGCTTATGTTCGGAGCGACCGGCTCGACCAGAATTGACACGATCGGCGAGGCGCTTGGGCAGTATGCGAACGGCGGCGGTCCGATACTAGCCTACCTCGGCGTGGCGCTCATGTTTGTGGGACTCGGATTTAAGGTGGCTGCAGCCCCATTCCATGTGTGGACGCCGGACGTTTATGAAGGCGCACCGTCTCCGGTGGTGGGATTCATGTCCACAGCGCCGAAGGCTGCTGTTTTCGCGGTGCTGGTGCGGGTGCTGTTCCAAGGGCAAGCACCCGGGCGAGTCTGGCTAATTTGGGTGGCGGCGGCACTTTCGATGATGATAGGAAATGTTGCGGCGCTGGTGCAGGACAACGTCAAGCGCCTCCTGGCGTACTCGTCAATCGCACACGCGGGATACCTGCTGATGGCATTTGCGGTCTGGCCGCATTCTGATCCGAAGGCGGGCATCTCAGCGGCGATGTTTTATACCGCCTCCTA
>QHZV01000155.1 GCA_003224785.1 Acidobacteriota bacterium | reverse complement strand
GGCGGTCGCGGTCCATGGCGTAGTAGCGTCCGCTGACGGTTGCTATCTTGCCGGTGTTGTACTCGCGCAAGGCCTGCTGGAGTTGCTCAACATATCCAGCGCCGTTGGTTGGGAATGTGTCGCGGCCATCCATGAAGGCGTGGACGAAGACGCGCTCAACTTCGTTTTGCTTGGCCATCTTCAGCAGAGCATGAAGATGAGTCTGATAGGAATGCACGCCTCCGTCGGAAAGCAGGCCAAACAGGTGCAGGTGCTTTCCTCCGGTGCGGGCGTTCTTCATCGCATTCAGCAGAACCGGATGCTTGAAAAACTCGCCGTTCTGAATCATGAGCTCAATGCGAGTTGAATCCATGTGCACAATTCGTCCCGCACCAATATTCAGATGCCCCACCTCGCTGTTCCCCATTTGTCCGTCAGGGAGGCCGACGTAAGGCCCGCTGGTCTGAATCAGCGTGTTCGGATATTCGCGCAGCAGGCGGTCGTAAACCGGCTTGCGGGCAAGCGCGATGGCATTGGCATTGGTTTCGGCGCGGTATCCCCAGCCGTCAAGGCTGATGAGGATTAGAGGCTTTGGTCGGCTCATTTGTAGAAGAGTTCCTGTTCTAATCTTGAGCGTTCAATCTTCAGATAATCTGCAACGTCGGAGAGGATTGCATTGAGAGTCCCGACTCTCAAGCTGTGATGATCGGGGACAGTTATTATGATGAGCAGGACCTCGCAGCGTTGATCGCAATCTAATGTGGCTGCCCACTTGCCGCGTTACTTCGTAGCCATATCGCTGGAGCAGTTTAATGAGATCGTGACCGGAAAGATCACGAGGTAATCTCAAGCCGAAATCACCTCGTCTTTCACCAAATGCAGCCGAATGATCGAGGGGGCTTCTCCTTCGTCAAAGTGGCAGTGCACTGCTTCACGCACATTTTGCTTCAATTCATCCATAGTCTCAGCCTGCGTCAAGATTGAGTAACCGAGCGCGCGAGCCTCGTAGCCACCTTCGGGAGACTCCTGGACCGAGAAGATGATCTCAGTGTCGGGCATTTTCAGAATTATAGCTAGGAGTCCTCCTATCAGCTAATCGGTGGTATTTCTCAGCGTGTTCTGACAGACCCATCTTCGCGGCAGCATCGCGGAGCGCGAGCCAAAACTTCGACCCCGGCGAATGGTCGATGCCACAATCCTCAAGTGCACTGCAAGCTAGGCCCAACTCGTTGTGGTCAAGGAACTCTTGGAATTGCATGGCAGCTGCAGCGCTAATAGCAGCCTCAGGCAGCAACTGTCTTGCCCGAGCAAGGTCCCCCTTGATCGCCTGCCACAGCTTGAGCACTTCTTGTTTGGGCATATTCCTAGCCTTTGTAGTTCAACGCCTTCAACCCCAAGAACCTCGCCCCGCTACCCAACTCCTCTTCGATCCTCAGCAACTGGTTGTACTTTGCAACGCGGTCAGTGCGCGAGGCGGAGCCGGTTTTGATCTGTCCCGCCCCAGTCGCAACCGCCAGGTCAGCGATAAACGTATCTTCGGTTTCGCCGGAGCGGTGAGAGATGATGCTGGTGTATCCGTTGCGGCGGGCGAGATCAATCGCGTCGAGCGTTTCGCTGACGGTGCCGATCTGGTTGACTTTGATCAGAATCGAATTTGCGATGTTCTTATCAATTCCCTCTTGCAGGAATTGAACGTTGGTGACGAACAAGTCGTCGCCGACCAGTTGGATCTTATCGCCAGTCTCTTTCGTCAGATTCGCCCAGCCATCCCAATCATTCTCGGCCAGGCCATCTTCGAGCGAAACAATTGGATAGTCATTCGCCCACTTGGCCCAAAACCGGACCATCTCGTCTGAACTCTTCGACGATTTGTCTGATTTCTTGAAAACGTACTTGCCGTCCTGGAAAAACTCGCTCGCGGCAGGATCGAGGGCGACAGCAATTTCTTCTCCCGGCTTGTATCCCGCCTGTTGAATGGCTTCGAGTACAACCTCAATGGCTTCCACGTTCGATTTCACCGACGGTGCGAAACCGCCTTCATCACCCACTGCCGTGTTATATCCGCGCTTTTTTAACACGCCCTTGAGCGTATGGAAAACTTCGACGCCCCAGCGCAGCGCTTCCGAAAACGAAGGGGCGCCGACCGGCATCACCATGAATTCCTGGAAGTCCACGTTGTTATCAGCATGAGCGCCGCCGTTGAGAATGTTCATCATCGGCGTAGGAAGAGTATTGGCGCCGGTCCCGCCCAAATAGCGATACAGCGGCAGTTCGTAGCAGATGGCCGCCGCCCGCGCATTCGCCATCGAAACAGCAAGGATCGCATTTGCGCCAAGACGGCCCTTGTTTTCGGTGCCATCGAGTTCGATCATCTTCTGATCAAGCGCGCGCTGGTCGGCGGCATCAAAGTTGCCCAGCGCGTCAGCGATTTCGCCGTTCACGTTTTCAACTGCCTTGAGCACGCCCTTGCCGACATAGCTGCCCTTGTCGCCATCGCGCAGCTCGACCGCTTCATGCTCGCCGGTAGATGCGCCGCTGGGGACAATGGCGCGACCAACTGTCCCGTCCTGGAGCCAGACTTCTGCCTCGACCGTAGGATTGCCACGCGAGTCGAGCACCTGTCGCCCGCGAATTTCCGTAATATTGCTCATGGATGTTGTTCTCCTATTATGACGACCGTCTTCGGACGGTAATTGCTGATATCCCCGGCGTCCGCCTGAATTAAAAGTTAGGGTTCTCCCGGTCAGGTATCCGACACCTGTATATGTTTTAGCCATGTGGGTGAAGCTAGAAATTATAAACGAGTACCACGGGTGCCACCGCAGGAGCGACGCCGCCTAAATCTTTACTGCGCCAGCGCGCTCAACTCTTCTTCGGGCAGCAGCTGCAATTCCATCCATCCGTCGACGGGCAGCGCGTCCACTGGAAGCTTGTTCTGCCAAATACTGAAACGCAACCGAAGTTTGGTTGCCGCAGGGCTCGAACTGTCCGACGAAGCGCGCGGTAGCGCGTAGAGCCAAGCTAGTGGCACTTTGAATTCAAAGTTGCGAGCCATTATCACAGTTGCTTGCTCGTGCGGGAACGACTCTCCACTATCGGCAACCGTCCAGCGCGAAATCGTTCCGTTTGCCGCTTCTGCATTCAGCCGCAAACTTCGCCGTGGTCGTGATGAACCTTCAGCCCACGATTCCAGGTTCACCACAATTTCAAATTCACCCTCCGGAACGTGATCGGCAAAATCCAGTCGTCCGTAAATGTTCTGTTCATCAATCCCGGCGTAAACAGATTCGAGCAGGAAGACTTTGCCGTGCATCGAACCCGAGCGACGGTCCGCAGTGTAATGTGCGGCGCCCATCCATTCGAAATAGCGGACAAGTTCACCATCAATTCGCGGGTGAATGTAGTGGGTCTGCGGGCTGAACGTGGGTTGCACCGTCCCCCCGATGATCGGCTGCGCCAGATAGTCTGGCGGCGTCGCTCCCAACGCCTGATATACGTTCGACAGATGTTTGCGATAAAGCTCGTCAAATTCGCGGTCGTTGGCGGAGTGGTGCTCCGGGCCATACCACCAATTCCAATCACTGCCCTCGGCAATAAGAAGTTCTTCTAGCGCGAGTTTGCGATGCTCTTCCGAACAATTTTGCGACGCTTGCGCGTAGAAATTTCGCGCGTGATAAAGGTAGTCCCAGGATTTATTGTCCTCAGGCGCTCCGATCCAAACGTTGAAATTGGCGTTGATCCACGATCCTGGAGTCAATGAATGCAGCACGTTGATATCGCGATGCCTCTCAATCGCTTCTGAAACGGTGAGCGCCTCGATCGAATGGTCGTTTTGCAACGCATCATAGAATCGCCGCAGAAATTCGCGCCCAGACTCGGGATAGTACTCCCACGCATTTTCACCATCGAGGATGATCGGCATAACGGCGTCCCGTCCTCTCGAAGTAAGGACCTGAGCCGAGTCCTTAATATTTTGGACCAGGTGTGCGGCGGCTTCCTGCATAAGGTGCATGCGCGTCTGCGCGTTCTCGTAACGATGAATCGTGTACAGCTTCTCAGCCGAAACATCAGGCAAGCGGCCATGTCCGTCGCGCATGAATGACATGCCCAGCGTCCGCGAGAGAACACCTTCGTCGGTCGCCATCCAATTCACGCCGAGACTGGCGGCGATACCGAGCACCTCTTCTGACACGCTGCCTTCCGAAGGCCACACTCCGCGCGGCCGTACACCGAATACCTTCTCGTGCAAATCGAGACCGCGTTGCAATTGCTCACGCGCGTCATCAGGCTGGCAAAAACGATTTTGAGGAAGCGGAAGTCCGGGGGTTGAAGCGGCACCAGCATTTGTGTCGCAAACCAGAGGCAGAATCGGATGATAAAAAGGCGAGGTGGAAATCTCAATCCCGCCGCGCTTGGCAGCCTCAGCGTGGGCCGGCAGAACTTTTCCAATTAACTCGCGCTGATGACCGACCACGAACTCCTGATCGCTGCGTGAATAGCCGCGGCCCTTGCGGATGAGTTCTGTAACCTCCGGCTCTTGCAGAAAGAACTCATCAAACCATGCCAGCTGCGACAAAACCTGCAGATCGGTAAAGTCGTGCTGCTGAAAATATCTCTCAGCCTTTTCCGCAGATGCGCCCGAACCTTGAAAGCGGTCCCACAGCTCGGCATACCGTGGATAGCGCCGAATCAAGTGATCGGGATTGGCTTGGAAGAGATATTGCAAAGCAAAGCGCCGTTCCTCAGGCGTGAGATCATTCGCTGGACGGGAGGCGACGCGAAAAAATGGATCTTGGGCGCTCCCATTCGCATAATCCTGAATCTGCGTTATAAGCGATGGAACCAGATTAAAAGTCTGATGTACCTCAGGAAACTCATCCAGCAGTTTCACCATCCCGTAGTAATCTTTAAGCGCATGCAGGCGCACCCAAGGCAGGCGGTATTCGCCGGTGACTAGATCTTTGTAGTAGGGCTGGTGCTGGTGCCAAAGAATGACAACGCGTAAAACCGGCATCGGCGGCTGGATTCCTTGATTAGAATGATCTGGTAAGCAGTCTAGCAAAGAAGCATTCAGCGTTCAGCGAATCAAGCTACCCGATTGAAGGACTTCAGTTTTACAGGCTGGCGTGGGGGCTGGCTTAAAGGTTTGCATCCGAGGTCATCACGAAGATTCGTTTTCGCTGAGTGCTGAGTGCTAACTGAACGCAAGACCTAGCAAGTACATCTGAACGACGATGACTACGAAGACTCCATCCGCCGCTCCGGTCCGCCACGACGTCAGCCTGTTCTCGCCTGACGATTTCTATCTGTTCAATGAAGGACGCAATTATCGCGCGTACAACCATCTAGGCGCGCATACCGCCACTTTCAATGGAGAGACCGGCACCGTTTTCAGCGTTTGGGCGCCCAATGCAAGCAAGGTATCAGTCGTTGGCAACTTCAACGGCTGGAACAACAATTCACATCCGCTCGAATCTCGTGGAAGTTCCGGAATACGGGAAGGCTTCATTCCCGAGGTCAGCAAGGGAGCGCTCTATAAGTTCCACATCGTCTCGCACAATCACGGCCATGTTGGCGACAAGGCTGACCCGTTCGGCGTATTGCACGAAGAGCCGCCACGCACGGCCTC
>QHZV01000154.1 GCA_003224785.1 Acidobacteriota bacterium | reverse complement strand
CTCCAAATACTTACCGCGACGGTAATAGAAGACGCCAAAATACTCATACGGATCGTAGAAGGTTGGATCGAGTTCGACAGCGTGTTGGTAACTCTCGATTGCTTTATCGGGCATATTCTGGCTGTCATAAACCTGCGCGATACGAATGAATGTGTCTATGTTGCGCGGCTCGAGATCGGCCACCCGCTGGTATTCCTGTAGCGCGCGGCCATGCTGACCCATCGCTTCGCTCAACAGACCGGCGGCGAGGTGTACGCGCACCGAGTCCGGCCCGAGGCTTTCTGCTGTCCGCAAATACTGCTGGGCTCGCGTCAGGAGTTCAGTGTCATGTGTGTCATTGTTTTTAGCAATTTCGGTTTCGACCAGACGAGCAAGTGGAAGCGGAGAGCGCGGATCGAGCTGAGACGCTTTCTCGAACGAGCGCAGGGCTTCATCGAGATCCTGAACATCAAGCCGCAGGAAGTAAAGCCCTCGGTCATAGGGCTCGGTGGCGGCTGCCGAGATTGCTTCGCTGGGGCTGCCTCGCAAATTCAAAGCAGTCGAGACTTCACCAGCCAGCGCACCCGCCAACGCGCCTTCGGTGGCCGGTGAATAACGAGCTGAAAATTCGCGGACCTTGCTGTGGGTTTGCAGATCAATGATCGATCCCTGAACTACCAGGTCGTCGCCGTCTCGGTGTACGGATGTCTCCAGAGCATGCGTGGCGTGCAGCACATTCTGGGCCTGCTCGGGAGTGTGAATCTGCATATCTCGGGCTTTGGCCGGAGGAATGACCGCAACGGTGCGCTGTCCACTTTTCAAGTGAGAAATGCGATCGGCGGCATCCTGCAGCGCGCCACCGGAGAGCACCGCCGTGCCGTCCGATGCGGAAGCCGGAAGAACCACGAGGCGCACGCTTGGTGACGGGAAAAATTGATCATGCAGGCGCAGACGGATTCCAGGAAAGAGCAGGCTCGAAACCAAGAGCACTGGAATCGCCAGCAAAGAGGGTTTCGCGGCCGAAGGTTTCTTTAGCCCTACCAATACTTCAGCCGCGCTTTGGGGACGGTCGTCTGGCGTGGCGCTGAGACAACGTGAAATCATTTTCGCCCAGCGGTGTGGCAGGCCACGAAACGTCGTGCGGGTGCTGGCAACCAGGCGATCGGAACGAGTAGCGGTTGTGACGTTGGTATCTGAATGCGAGAGCGTGGAAATACTGTCCTGTGAGCGCAAGCCTGCGACCATGTCATAGAGAATGACGCCGAGCGCATAAATATCAGACGCTATTGAGGCCTGCTCGCCCTTCCAGAGTTCCGGCGCGATGTAGCGTGGAGTTCCGCCTAAGTCGCCGGATTGAGAGCCTTCGCCGGCGAGGCCAAAATCTGTGATGACCGCCCGTATCTGCTCGCGCTCACCTCGGCACAGAATGACATTGCCGCTCTTGAGGTCACGATGAATAATGCCGCTGCGATGCGCTTCAGTGAGGCCATTGCAAATCTGGCGCGCGATTTCAAAAGCCTCAGGCTCAGCCAGCTTGCCATGGGTTCGGAGGTACGCGGAAAGCGTTTCGCCTTCGAGAAGCTCCATGGTGAGGAAGTCCACGTCGCCCTGCTGGGTGTGAGTGGTATGAATTTCGTTGACGCGGCAAATGTTGGAATGGCTTACAGCCAGCGCGCCCTTGATCTCTGGCGACAGCCTTGGCTGGAAGCCGGGTTTCGCCGACTTGATAGCGATGCGCCGGTTCAGTTTGCGATCAAAGGCCTCATAGACAACGCCCATTCCGCCTTCGCCGATCTCGCGAGTGATTTCAAAACGATCGGCAATAACTTCGCCCAACTGGAACGCGGGTGGGGAGTCTTTGAAGGCGATGGCGGGATGCCGCAGGAAAGATCCCATCTTCTCTTCGCCTTTGACAACATCTGTAGCCTCGCTTAATAGCTCGGGATCATCCGGACAGGCGCGGCGCAGATAGGAGTCACGTTGCGCGGCAGGTTTCTGCAGCGCCGCGGAAACCAGCTGCATCAGGCGCTGATCGCGTTCGGTGCCGCATTCCATTTCTTTGCACTCAGGCGCTCGAAGAGCCATTGGCGCGCCCGGTACCACTCGCGCTGAAAGGTGTGAAGGGTGAGATTTAGCGCACTGGCCGCCTCATCGTCGGTCAGCCCAAGAAAAAACTTCAACTCGACGACGGCGCGCCGTTGCGGATGTTCTTTGCCCAGTTCGTCAAGCAGTTCATCCACGGCAACCACCAGCTCAAGCTTGGTGTGCTTGCTGAGGACATATTCGGGCAGGCCTTCGAGAGCCATGAAGTGCACGTCAGGCCGCGCTCGCGCGTGATCAATCAAGTGACGCCGCATGACCCGCGCGGCCAATGCCAAGAAATGTCCGCGATCATGCCAGTCAATATTCTTAGCCGCAGCCAGGCGCAGGAAAGCCTCATTCACGAGAGCGGTTGGCTGCAGGGTGTGGCCGTTGCGTTCGCGTCGCAGATAGCGTGCGGCCAAAATTCGCAGATCGGGTAATACGGCTTCGAAGAGCCGGTTTTCGGCTTCGAGGTCTCCACCACGCCAACGGTGCAATAGCTGGGTAATTTCGGTTGGCTGACTGCGCATGCTCCCCCACTTTGCGCAACATGTTAGCACGACCGGACGGCTGGTCTGTTGGCATTTGTGAGCAGTTTCTTTGCTAGTAGGGTGCCCCGAGAATGGCGGCTTTTATGCCAGAACCACGCTTTCACAGGTGATAGCCGCTGTGACGCATCCGGCTTCAGGCATTCGCGGGGGGAACTCATGGAGATTCTGGCAATACAACTGAAATCTAACGCCACTCGTAGCAAGTTTGCCGCTTTCGTGCACAAGTCCGTCCCCGAGTCGGGGACTTCGTCCGGACGGGCGGGGTCGTCGTCTTTGAAGTTATTGAGGACCGCCATTCCCGCGCTCAAAGATGACCAGCATGTGATTGTTACGCCGGAATTTTCTCTCGACTCAGGGTGCGACGAAGTTACTGAATTCTGTGAGGTCTTCTACCAACTCGATCGCGGGCAATGGTTTGTATGGCCATCGGCGTTGGCGGAAATCTCGTGAGTATGCGGTTTGCAGTCTCTGGAAAAATGTGGCGGACTTTTCCTGGGCTGGACGCTTTGAGGAGTGTAAGCAGCAAGAAGCACCGGGGGCCGCATAGTTCGGCGCACTGGCTTGGCGGATACCGGTACTTTGTAAGACTTTTCGCATCCTTGGTCATCGGTCGGGGGAGCGATGGCTCAGGCGCAAACGTCGCCAGCGGCATACCAGCAGCAGTGTTGGTCTCGCCGCTGGCGCGACTTTTCTTCAGCCTGTGCGGGTTCGGCCAGCCGTCTTCGCGCGTGCTGAATTGCTGGTCTTGCGATCCACAGTTGTGTAAACTCCAGCACAGAAAGCTAGGAGCTAGCGGCTAGAAGCTAGAAACTGATTCATGCCGAAGAACCTGGTCATTTGTTGTGACGGCACCGGGGAAGAATACGGCGACAACAATTCGAATGTCGTCAAAATCTATTCCCTCCTGGAAAATTCCGACCGTCAAGCCACGTATTATCATCCCGGCCTGGGAACACTGGGCTCGCGCTTCGCACCAACAAAGTTAGGACGCTTCTGGTCCAAGGTGAAGGGGCTGGCCTTCGGCGCAGGCTTGATGGACAATCTCACCGATGCTTATGTCTTCCTCATGAATCAGTACGAGGAAGGTGACAAGCTCTTTCTGTTTGGCTTCAGCCGTGGCGCTTACACCGCACGCGCATTGGCCGCATTCCTTCACATGTTCGGCCTCATGCACAAAGGCAATGACTCGCTGGTGCCTTACGCAATCCGCAAATTCAAAAGCAAGATCCGCGATGAACATTCTTTCGAGATAGCGCAAGGCTTCAAGCAGACATTTTCGCGCGAGTGCCGGCCGCATTTTTTGGGCGTATGGGACACGGTCAGCTCCGTGGGATGGATCTACGATCCGCTGAATCTGCCGTACACGGCGCATAACCCTGATATTGAGATTGGCCGACATGCGGTTTCGATTGACGAGAGACGGTGCCAGTTTCGGCAGAACCTCTGGACGCCCGCTCCGGGGCAAGACTCGAAGCAGTTCTGGTTCGCGGGTACACATTGCGATGTCGGGGGCGGTCTCGGTTCAGCAAACAGCGGGCTTTCGGACATTACGCTGCGCTGGATGTTTGATGAAGCAGTCGGTGCCGGACTGCTTGCGACCCGCGCACCCGAAGGCGCCGGTGATCCGTGTTCAGCGATTCATCCGTCGCTGACTACTCTGTGGTGGCTGCTGGAGTTTCTGCCCAAGCGATATACCGACATGAGCTGCAGCCCGCCTCAGGTCCGGTGGCGAATTCCTCTTGGCTCGCGACGACGGATGGCCGAAGGCTCCGTGCTTCACCGCAGTGTGGAGGAGCGAATGAAAAACTCTGACTATCGTCCTTCAAACCTGCCCAAGACGTACACGTTCGACGGTACACTGCTCGCTTTCTGCAAATCTAAGGCAGCAACCGAAGGTCAGCATTCATAACTTGTAGGACGGGCGTCTCACCTGTCTTGCCCGGACGGAGTGCGGGTCGCTTCGAGCTTCGCTCGACAGGAAAGGCGGGGACTCCTGTCCCACGTGGGTGGTACTGACTCGCAGCCAGGACCCACTCGCGATAACATACGAGTTCTTCCATGCGAGAGAGTTTCGCCCACTATCCCAGTTTGCGCGATGCGGTGGTACTGATCACCGGCGGCGCATCCGGCATTGGCGCTAGCATGGTCGAGCACTTTGTTTTCCAGGGAGCGAGAGTTGCGTTCGTTGACGTGAATGCTGAGAGTGCGGCCAAGCTTTTAGGGTCAATCCCCGCCGCGACACACACGCCGCGTTTCTTTCACTGCGATCTGACGGACGTGGCCGCAGTACGTGCCGCGGTCGCGAAAGTCGAAGCGGAGATCGGGCCAGTACGAGTCCTGGTGAATAATGCAGCGAGCGATGATCGCCATTCGTTTGCCGAGGTCACTCCCGAGTATTGGGATGAACGAATCGCGGTCAATCTTCGGCATCAGTTCTTTGTGAGCCAAGCAGTTGTTCCCGGCATGATCCGGGCAGGTTGTGGCTCGATCATCAACATGAGTTCGATCTCGTGGATGATTCCGGCCACGGGCTTGCCGGTGTATATAACCGCGAAGGCAGGAATTGTCGGACTCACGCGAACCTTGGCGAAGGAACTAGGAGCTTCCAAGATCAGAGTGAACTGCGTTTCGCCTGGCGCAATTATGACTGAACGTCAGCGCCGTCTGTGGATGACACCGGAGTATATTGCGGAAATCATCCAGCGACAGAGTTTGAAACGTGAGCTGCTGCCCGAGGATGTGGCGCGACTGGTG
>QHZV01000153.1 GCA_003224785.1 Acidobacteriota bacterium | reverse complement strand
CTTCCTTTCTAGTTCCACTAAGATTGGAAGCAGTTCTTTGAAGGCCAATCCCAAGGGTCTCGAATCACGGGACTTCCGCCCAGAATGGGCGCCAAAATGGGGGCGTCACGGTTTCGACGGAGATGCTTGCGGCCAAGAGGCATGCCGGGGTGCACTCACCCGTAATCGAGGGCAAAATGATAATTGCCAATCAACAGATGGCATACGCAGCTTAATTAATTAAGTTGCCGTCTTCCGCAGCTTCGCCCGTGGGCTGCGAGCGGACGTCACACAGCGGGCTGCTCTTCTCGGCTACGTCTGGGCCGGGAGGTTAAGATCTCAGGCTAGCGGCAACCGTTTCTTGTCCGTTCTGAGCGGCGGTCGCGAACGTCTTGGGCTAGGCGGCAACGCTGAAGGCCTGGGGCATGAACGTGAATAAGCATGTAGTCTCTTGACCAGTAACATTTTCGGACGCGGGTTCGACTCCCGCCGCCTCCACCAACTCTCATCCCGACGGCTGCAAGAAGGGATCAAACCAACATCAGGACTGCTAGCGATCGCGCAGAGCTAGTGCTATCTAATGGGCCGCCGATTTAAGGCAGGTCCCTGACCCAAATATTTCGAAAGCTGATCGGCGGGCTGGGATCGCCGTGTGCCTGCAGCAAAATCGGCGACGCGCCATGCTTTTTATAGGAAGGGTATCCCATGTATCGGGTGTCGCCTTTCACTTCAAAATGATTTTCAACCAGAACGCCGTTAAAAAAGGCGGTGACATACGCCGGATTGCGTAGCGAACCGTCTTCATTGAAGGTGGGCGCGGTCCAGACCACGTCATAGGTCTGCCATTCGCCCGGCTTGCGACTTGCATTTACCAATGGAATGGCTTGCTTGTAAATGCTGCCTGCCATCCCATTCACATAAGTCTGGTTGATGTACGAATCGACAATCTGCAATTCATAACCGGAATCGGGGGTTGGCGCAGCAAGGAAAACGCCGCTGTTCCCGCGGGCCTGGCCGCTCCCAACAACATTCTCAGGAACTCTCCATTCAATATGGAGCTGATAATTTTGGAACGTGCGCCTGGTCTCGATATCGCCGGATGACTTATTCAACGTTACGACGCCGTCAGCAATACTCCACTTGGCTGGCGACCCATCTTTTGCCGTGACCCAGTCGTCAAGGTTTTTGCCGCTGAACAGAATGACCGCATCGGATGGAGGGATATTGCACTCAGCTCCAGGCGTCACCACTTTCGGCACGGGTTCCCAAACCTCTGTTTGCTGGGGCTTGGGCGTAGAAGATTGCGCGGCGGCTTGCGGCGCGCCAGACTGAGCGCTGCTGGGCTGCTGCGCGCAAACAGCGATCGCGGTCACAGCGACTGTCAAAAATAAGATCAGAATTGAGATTTGCGTACGCATAATTTCATGAGAATATACCAGCCTTGGCCTGCAAGGGACTTCTAGCAACTGCAGCCGCTCGATACCTTTTCTGCGCGAGTGATTGCGCGAAAACCGAAAGTCGATAGCATTAAGAACTTCCCTGGAGGTCACCTGAGATGACACCAACGCGTCGCAGCTTTCTAATTGCGAGTGGAGTTACCGCGCTCGCGTCAACCCGCGTCTTTGGGGCGAACGACACAATCCGCCTTGGAGTGATCGGCGCTGGACAGCGCATGAAAGGTCTACTCGATGCCGCCGAGAAGGTTGGTCCTTATCAAATTGTCGCGGTAAGCGATGTTTATGGCCCGCACCGTGATGCGGTGAGGGACCGTTCGAACGGTCTCGCAACTACCCATCTCGACTATCGCGAGGTCCTCGCAAAAGATGTCGATGCCGTCATCATCGCCTCACCCGATCATTGGCACGTTCAAATGGCAGTTGACGCTCTGAAAGCGGGCAAAGACGTCTATTTGGAAAAGCCGGTCACTCATACACTGGAACAGGGTGCAGTTCTGACTAAAGCGGTGCGGTCGAGCAAACAGATTTTGCAATGCGGTATGCAGCAACGCAGTTGGACACATTTTCGCGACGCGGTCGACCTAATTCAGGCCGGTAGTCTGGGGCGCGTCGCGCAAGTGCGTACTTACTGGTGGCAAAACTACCGGCGCGACTGGGTCAAAAAACCTATCGACCAGCAGGCGCTCGATTGGAAGCTGTGGCTCGGGTCGGCGCCCGATCAGGCGTACACCCAGGAAAAACTGTTGCACTGGCGATGGTTCTGGAACTTTGGTGGGGGAGCGATGACCGACCTGTTCACCCATTGGATCGACATTGTGCATTGGGCGATGAAAGCCGATCAGCCCCAGCATGCGCAAATGCTCGCTGATAAATATATTTTCGATGAATGGGATTGTCCCGACACCATTCAGGCCGCCTTCCGCTATCCCGGCTTCGACGTGGTTTATGAAGGCATGATGGCTTCCTCGATCGATGATGGTGGAATTGAGTTCCGGGGAACTGATGCGACCCTGAAGATTAATCGCGCCGGATTTACACTTTATCGCGAAGGCGCGCCCAGAGACGAGAATCCGGTTCTCAGCGCACGCAGTTACCGCGACGGCACCATCGATCACATGGAGAACTTTTTCAACTGCATCAAGAGCCGCAAAGAGCCGAACGCGCCCGTTGAAACCGGCGTCGCGGCAGCGCGCGCGGGACATATCGGCAATTTGGCTTACAGTCACGGTGGTCAGGTTGCGTGGCCGATGAAGGGGTAAGTGGGAACCTCATCTCCAGCCCTATCGAGCCGTCTGCGAGCCCTGGGATTCTCTTGTCAGGACCACATGCATCGCGTGCTCGGTGGCAACATGTTCGGTGCACTCATAGCCGAGCGCAGCCATGTCCACGCCCGCGAATAGGTTTTCTCCCGAACCCATGAGGATGGGACGAAACGCGAGGTGCATTTGATCGATGAGCTTGGCGCGCAGATATTGCTGGATGGTTGCGACGCCTCCTCCGATTCGCACGTCGCGCTCCTTTGCAGCGTCTTTTGCACGTTGCAGCGCGGAATGAATTCCGTCGGTGACGAAGTGAAATGTTGTACCGCCCCTCATCTCAAGCGGCTTGCGCGGGTGGTGCGTCAGCACGAACGTAGGAACATGATAGGGCGGTTCGTCACCCCACCATCCTTTCCAGGAGTCGTCCGGCCATGGGCCGCGCACCGGTCCGAACATGTTCACGTCATTCACGAGTGCTGGATATTCCGGACGAGATACCGCAGCTACCCGGGTGGCCGTCGGATCCATACCTGCGGCAGCCAATTCCATAGCGGCGTCAAGAGTTCAACCGAGTTAAATTGCTTAAGCAGCTTAACCAAGTGAATACAATAGCCAAGAACGCTGTGAACCGACTGTTAATCGTAGCGATCTGCCTACTGACTGCTTGTGAGATTCCAACGCACGTGAGAATTGCGGGCGCGGCAAATCCAATCTTCGTTTTATCCGGAAGCGGAAGACTAGCATGCTTTGTTATTTATGCTGCCGATTATGCTGAAAAAGCGGAGTCTCCGCGGGATGAAAATGTTGCGCTCTGGAAAATAAGTGCGAAAGAGGGCAATCTGAATGGCAGACTCTGGAGGCTGAAGCGAATTGTTTATGGAGTCGTTCCAGAGGGGTACGTACAACTAAAACCCCAAGTTGGTTCTTACCCTCCTCCCCTGGAGGGGGGTAAGAAATACTTCTTTGA
>QHZV01000152.1 GCA_003224785.1 Acidobacteriota bacterium | reverse complement strand
GCAAGCAATCCTGGTACAAATTTCTTTCCATCGGAGAAAAACCGGTGCCTTACCTGCTGCAGGCGCGGGCTACAGGCAAAATATCCGTTGAAAAGCTTACGATCGCAAGCTCGACCAGTTCTCAGGTTTCGGGCGATCTAAGCCTTGATCAGGGCAAATTCACGATTGCAAATTTCCGCTCAGCGACTCTCGGCGGGAACATTGCCGGCGAATGGAAGGCTGATTTTCTGACCCGACCGCCGGTTTACCATGGCCGCGGCAACATTGAAGCGATCTCGCTGGATCAGGTTTCAGGCGTCATGCACGATCCCTGGGTTGAAGGCACGGGATCGGCGCGTTACGAATTTCAGGGAGCAGGTTGGAACCTGAAGGAACTGTTTGCCAATTCAGATTTGAGCGCGAATTTTTCCATTGAGAACGCCCGCTTCCCTCACGTGGTCCTCACCAACAAGGTTGGCCCGCTTCGGGTCACTGCTTTCAACGGCAATCTCACTCTGCAGGATGGGAAATTTTCTTTTGAGAACGCGAAACTCGATAGCAGAGACGGCATTTATACGGTAAGCGGAACAGCGTCGCTGGCTGGAGCGCTAAAACTGAAGATGGTGAGTGAGGGAACATCCGGTTACGACGTCTCAGGCACGCTCACCCGAACCCGTGTTTCGCAGATCGCGACTACATCGGCTCGCGCCTCACTGAAACCGTGAGAACAGTTTGGGCGACAGTTCTGCTCGTAGCTCTGTCTCTCGCCGGCTTAGCAAAAACAAAGCCCCCCGCATCTGACCTCGCCAGCATCGAGCAAAAAATCCAGCACATTGAAGCGAATGCAGACCACGCGAGGCCAGATCAGACTCCGACCGTGTTCACCGACAAAGAAGTCAATGCTTACATCGCTTCTGATAATGTTCAGCTACCGGTGGGAGTGCAAACACTCAAGTTGGCGGGTACTCCAGGCGTGATCACCGGCACCGCACAGGTAGATTTCGATCGTATCCGTGAAGGCGTTCATTCCTCGAATCCGCTGCTTTCAATTTTTAGTGGTGTACACGTGGTGGTGGTGGTAGCGCACGCGCACGGATCCGGCCGAACCGGATACGTCCACGTGGATTCCATTTCCCTGGATGGCGTCGAAGTGCCGCACTTCGCTCTTGAACTCTTCGTGGATAAATTTCTGGCTCCGAAATATCCGCAGATAGGAATTGACTCGCAGTTTGCGCTGCCCGATCGTATTGATACCGCTATCGTTGGGGAGCATCAGCTCACAGTCACGCAGAAGTAGCTCTGGTCGTGCGTCGTTGGTCGTGGCCAAAAACCGGACTGTTATTGGTTACTTCAACTTTCACACCAGATCCTTGGCCCACGGCCGAACAGCTAACGACCAACAACGCCTTATGCTATGTTTGACCCTTTCGAGAGAGGCCGACCTATGCCCCGATACGAGTACCGAAATCTCGCGCCCACGCCTGACGCGCACAAAACATTCCTGGATTGGATCGAGTGGCTCGACTCGCAATTCCAGAACCGAGATGCCGAGCACCGTAACGTTATTGTCCGCGAGGCGCTGCACCAGCTTTATCTCGGCAAGCCGTACTCCGCTCCTGAGGGCGACTTCGCACAGCGGGCATTGGTGCATTCCTTCGACCCCCGCAATGCGAGTGTGGAGGCGGAATATTACGGCGATGTGGACCCCGCAAAGTACGCCGAACGCAAGCCGCTCATCTGGTTTTGGATGATGTATGACCACTCGCCGCTCGGCCTGAATCATTGGCTCGGCTTTCGCATGCGGGCCATGCTGGCTCGGCACGTGTTCAAACACTGCGGTACAAATGTCAAAATTTTTCATGGCGTAGAAGTCACGTTCGGCTACAACTTGACCGTCGAAGACAACTGCACCATCCACCGGTACGTCCTGCTTGATGATCGCGGCGAGCTCATTATTCACGCCGGAAGCTCGATCTCCGATTACGCGAATGTTTACACCCACTCGCACGACCTGAACGACGGCATGATCATCACCAATCACAAAACTGAGCTCGGCCCGAAGGCGCGCGTGACCTATCACGCGACCGTGTTGAGCGGCATACGCGTGGCGGAACACGGCTTAGTGGGATCAATGGGTGTGGCATCGAAAGATGTTCCGCCCTTTCACGTGGTCGGAGGCGTCCCTGCAAAGACGATCAAAGTCAAAACCATCGCGCCGGAAGGAACGCCGGAGCGCTAGCAGCGGGCTTACACAGGCCTTTGCATTCACCTGTGCGGCCCTTTTTGCGTCCTTTGCGCTCTTTGCAGTTAGGTGCTTTTGGCAGTTGACTCCACCGGAATTTGTTACTATCGAAGCCAGCGCAGTCCCGACAAAATCTGGAATGACCCTTCACTACGTTGACATCATTTTTCAGATCATTGCCTTCCTGTTCGCGATCAGCGTGCACGAGTCGGCGCACGCCTGGATGGCCAACCTACGCGGGGACCCGACCGCGCGCATGCTCGGCCGCATAACGCTCAATCCAATCAAACACATTGATCCCATCGGGACGGTTTTGTTGCCCCTAATTGCGGCACTCACCGGTTTGCGGCTCTTAGGATGGGCCAAACCGACACCAGTAAATCCGAGTAATTTTCAAAATCCGGTGCTCGATGACATTCTCACTTCTGTCGTAGGACCGGTCAGCAACTTTATTGTGGCCATTGGCGCCACGTTGCTCCTGGTCGTCATCAAGCTGACTTCGTCCGCGGGAAGGGCGGCGGTTTACGACCCTGTTCATACTCAATCGGCGCTTGGTCCGCTATGTTTTTTGCTCTTTGTGTTTCTCGAAATCAACGTGCTGCTTGCGGTCTTTAATCTCATTCCCATCCCGCCGCTCGATGGCAGTCATGTGTTGCGGCATTTTCTGCCCGAATCTGTTCGACAGGTTTATGACATGGCCGGAATGTTCGGATTGATGGCGCTGATTTATTTTGCACCCAGTCTCTTGAGCAAGCTCGTGGACCCGGTGCTCGGCATATTCTTGCTGGTGTTGAACGCATGATGTCTTCGCAAACAAAGAAACGCGTCCTCAGCGGGATGCGCTCGACCGGGAAGCTGCACCTGGGCAATTTCGTGGGCGCACTCGATAACTGGGTACGCATGCAGGACCAGTATGAGTGCTTCTTTTTTATCGCCGACTGGCACGCGCTCACCACCGACTACGCCGATACTTCGCAGGTAAAGCAAAATTCGATAGAAGTCCTGCTCGATTGGCTTGCCGCCGGGCTCGATCCCGAGCGCTGCACCATGTTCATCCAGTCGCATGTGCCGCAGCATGCCGAATTGCATCTGTTGTTTTCGATTCGGGCTTGGTGGACATTCGATATCCGCCAGCCAGCTCGCGAATTTCGATGCCGTGCGCGTCCGCGTTGTATTCCGCTTTGAGTTCACCGATTGCAAGCAGCACCTGCGATCGTAGTTGAGTGCTGTCGGCGATTTCTGCGGAATCTTTGACCAGCGCAACGATCTGGTCGAGAGTGATCGGCGTTTCCGCCGCGTAGATGATGGCTTCGACTTGTGCTTTGAGGCTCATGAGAATTTATACAGAAATGTCATTCCGGCGCGTGAGGAACCTGCTGTTCACTCTGCGCTCACCGACCCAGAGCCGGTTGTACGCCAGAAGCTGAAGACCATGGTCACCGATCCTGCCCGCGTTCGTCGCACTGATCCAGGAAATCCGGACGTTTGTCCGGTCGGAGACCTGCACAAAGTTTTCAGCGAGGACGACGTACTTGCGAAAGTGGACGTTGGCTGCCGGACTGCGGGCATCGGTTGCATCGAATGCAAGAGCTGGGCTGCGGATGCATTGGTTAACATCTTGACTCCTATGCAGGAGCGCCGCAAAAAATACGAGGAGAATCCGCGCCTGGCCTGGGATATCCTTGAGGCGGGTTCCGAACGTGCGAGATTAGTTGCCGACACAACCATGAAACAAGTACGCGATGCCATGGGAATGTCGCTCAATTTTGAGGCACCCGGCAACGCTCAGGGAGCGAAGTAGCAGATGTCCGACCAATCAAATCGCTTGAAGACGTTGCTTGCAACGCCTTCGGTTGGCGGCGGAAATGCCGTTGAGGGAAACCTCGCGCGAAAAATTCCTGCAGAGTCACATGTGCCTGGTTCTCACGAGGGTCGGCCCGCGTCCACAAAACGTGAGGATAGCGACTTCCCTTTCGCTGTCGCTCTCGGCGGCGTCTATGAAGGGCCGCTTGACCTGCTGCTCGATCTCGTCCGCAAGCAGGACATTGATATTTACGATATCCCGATCGCGAAGCTCACCGCCCAATATCTCGCTTATGTTGAAAAGCTTCGTGAACTCGATGTGAACGTCGCCGCTGAGTTCATCTACATGGCGGCGGTGCTGATCCATATCAAATCGAAGATGCTGCTCCCCCGAGATCCGGCAGCCAGTTCTGAGGAGCAAGAAGACCCCCGTGCGGAATTAGTGAACCGGCTCATCGAGCACGAGAAATTTAAGTCGGCTGCTCAGATGCTCATGCAAAAACAGCAGATCGAAGACGCTGTGCGTTCGAATCCTGCAATCCGCGAATTCATGGAGGCCGATGGCACGGAGCCGGAATTCGCCGCCGATGTAATTGATCTGGTAAAAACCTTTCAGCAGGTGCTGGAGCGGGTGCGCTCGCGGCCAATCCTGCAGGTTGACGAAGAGACCGTCACCGTCAGCCAGATGATTGATTACCTGCGCCGTCGCCTGTCACTTGAAGAGCGGCCGCTGCGGCTGAAACAGATTTTGCAGAATGTCCAATCACGCACGGCACTGGTGTGCATGTTTCTTGCGCTCCTGGAGCTTGTGC
>QHZV01000151.1 GCA_003224785.1 Acidobacteriota bacterium | reverse complement strand
AAATGGCATGCAAGCGATTTACTTGCACGTCGAAGGGAAATTCGGCTGCAGCGTCGCCGCACCTATGCTCGACCACATACGAATCCGACGTCTCCATCCAAGGCGCGAGATAGCGCGCCTGCAAGAGCCGCGTTCTCCCCTCGCAAAAAAGCGACGTTAACAAGCGATAACACTCAGAGTGCTGGGACTAGTCCTATTTGGGCAGATCACGGGCAAACCGGAAGCTAAAGTCAGACCGAACGTCACCATTCGGATTTCATAATGCGCGCCACACCGTCGTGATCCAAAGGGGCAATTGCGGCGAGTGCACTTTACAGTGCATCCAGGTCGAGGAAGTCCCCGGCGTGACGGTGATGGGGCCAAAAAACTGGACAGGACCAGAGGGCGCACGAGCCCAGCATCAGGCGCGCCCTCGGTGAAATTCTTCATCCCACAACTGTCACAACCGAACTGGCCGGAATCGTGATGGTGAATGATCCGCCACTGACTGGAATTGGGGTAAGCGGTGCCTGATTTTCAGTTGCGGATGTGCGATAAGGCGTCACGCTAGACGGTGGGTTCGACAGATTCGCCAGGCTGACCGTCACCGTTGTCGAGCTCTTCGACTGATTGGCCAAAACCAAAGCGACACTCCCGCTTGTCGGGCGCACCGCGGTGGCCTGGATACTTGAGCTGGTCGAGGACGTAGCAAGGACGGTGGAACCTGGCCGCATGAAGCGGCTAAAGTTCCCAAGGGCATAAACGCGCTTTGGAATTTTGTAGGTCCAATTCGTGTTGTCGTAAATGATGAGCCCACCATTGTCATTCACGTAATCTATGGCCCACCAGTAGAACCAGGCACTGAAATTGCCCGTGGTGAGCGCACCATGAATCGAATCGGCCCAGCTGAGCGCGTCGGTGATGCTTCCGTTGTAAGTGTGACCCCGATAAACCTCAGTTTGCCAAATGGGCTTGTTGTACTGCAGCGCCGCTTGAGATGGTGAGTCAAGGGCGTAGTTCGCGCCATAATCGTGGGTTGCGAGTATGTCCACATCGGCATCCATTTGCGGTTGGTTCTGCAGAATGGGGAATCCCCAGTTGCTATCGAAATAAGATGGCCCGCCCCACACGGAGTTTTCCGGCACCGTGATTTTCGTGGTCAATCCAGCAGTCAACATCGCTGGTTTCAGATAGCCCGTGACAAAACTAATGAATTGCGCTGGGGTATAGTTGGCGCTGTCGTAGCTGGTGCTATTCGAAGGTTCATTCTGCACACTCCACACGTTTACCTGCTGACCCAGAGAAGTTTGAGCGTTCTGCAGCCACAGCACCATTGTGTTTGCCAGGTCGGGATAATACTGCGTCAACACCGAGCCGCCGTTTGAACATGAGTTATTGCTTTTCATGAATGCCGGCGGGGTCCAGGTGGTTACGAGGAATTGGTTGACGCCGTAGGTTGATTTCACCCGATTCATCCAGGACATCTCGCTTTGAATCAAGGGATGATTCCAGTTATATGTCCCCGCGGATGGATTGAATTCGCACAGCATCGAACCCCCGCGGATGATGCTCAACCCAGCGCTGGGTTTGGTTGTGGAGTAAAGAGAATCGAGAATTACACTCTGATCGGCAGGCGTAAAACTGTTGAGGTCACCTGCGAGCCACGTGATAGAGGCGCCAAAGCCGGCGAGCGTTTGCTTCGGCTGATTGTAGTCCACCGTTACAGTTGCGCCTGCTGCGAGCGCGATCTGCGCACTGGAAATCAAAAATAGAGAAAAAAGAGTTGTCAAAAGGGCGGTTCGCTTCATATTGTTCCTTTCTGCTATGAACTGAACTGTAAGAGAAGCAGGGGGTGGCCGCGACATTTCCGCGGGTCCCTTTGCCAGAGACCCGCAGCCCGTCGTTCTATTTGTTCTATGGCCCGTCGCCGTAGATGATGCCGCGTCCGTTGGTCGCGATGTAGACGCGTCCATATTGGTTCGGGTCGCCAGTAATCACGAAGCCAGAGTAGTACCAGTTGTGATTGCTGTCATTGATCTGACTCCAGCTTGCCCCGCCATCTACCGAGCGATAGAAGCCACGCGTGGAGCCGACCTGTCCGGCGAGGTAGATCGCGGGATACGGTTGTCCAGTCGCTGGAGCACCAAAGCCCACGCCATCCGCCAGCGACACACTCGTAAGTTTGGTGAAACTCGCACCACCGTTTGTCGAATGCCAAACACCACCTGTTGTCGGGTCAGGACTGACCAGCCAGATATCATTCGCCTTGTTGTAAACAGTGACGAGCTTTGCTGTGATTGGCAGGCCCGAACTGACGGTAGCGGAGAAGCTGGTTCCGTTGGTACTCACGTAAAAAACGCCGCTCGCGAATCCGTAAAACTTGTTCGCAGTGACGCGATCAGCGCGCACCTTGGCTTGCGCCGGCAGACCGGTTATGGCCGTCCAGGTCGGACTCGCTGCCGTCCAGTTGGTTGAAGTGTAAGCGGCAGTCGTTCCGTTGGGCGCCCAAATCACGCGAGTGCCGTCGGCCGACATTGCGACCGAATCATTGTTGCTGCCGGTTACACCTGTAGGCTGGCCTCCGACCATCTTCCAGGTTTGGCCCCCGTCGGTGGAGTAGGCGAAACTCTTTTCGCAGTTGCTGCTGTCGCCATTCCCCGCGCGGACCACCTTCGCCGGCACACCCTGAGCGAAATCAAGCGAGTTGGTTGAGGTCAGCACCTGGTATTGCGTAGAAGGCACAGTCGTCACGTTGCTGTGGTAAAACCCGCGAATGTCCCCCACGCCGCTTAACAGCTTCGGCCCAGAAGGTGGAACTGCCAGATCGGTGACTGATGTTTCCTCAATCCCGTTTCCTTTGACTGAAATGTGAAACGGCGTGCTAGTGCTGGCGTCATCCCACAGGTTCGCATCGCTGGTGCCGTACAACGTTGCGCCGGTGCCGTAAAGAAAGTTGTTGGTATTGAAAGGATCGATGGCCAGCGCGGCCGTCATCCAGCCAATTTTCGGGTTCTCAACCGGGCCAGGCCTGCCACCCCCACTTCCTGAGCACACGGGTGCGGCCGGAAATTTCAGCCACGGCGACATCGTGATGTCGTGTGGGTACACGATCTCGTAGGCAATACTCGGGTAGCGCGTCCAGTGCCAGATGTTCGTCCAGGTCGCGCCACCGTTGGTGCTACGGAAGATATACGTGTCCGGCCACCAGGAGCTGTGGCCCGTCACCATAATTACATTTGGATTGGATTTGCTGACTGAAAGGCCGTTAAATCCGAAGAAAATGTTTCCGCCTCCGGGCGGCTGACAATCGTTCACAAGAGGATTGATGTTGGTCCAGGCAGCGGAACTGATGTTGTATTTCCAAACCTCGCCTTTTTCATCATCATAAGGTCCAGATGCCATACCATAGCTCACGTACATCGTGCCGCTGACCGGCTCAATCGCCGCTTTCGTCGGAATAATTCCGGTGCCGCCACACTCGGTCAAGGGCTGCCCGCCCAAGGCAGACCAATTAGAACCGCCATCTGTGCTGCGATAAATCCGTGGCGCGTTCTTGGTGGCGACCCCAACGTATATGTTTTGCGTTACACCGCCCACTACTGTTCGCGGATCGAAAGTTACCCACCAGATGCCCTGCTTGGCGGTGAGATAACCATTCGCATCGTTCGGATTCTCAACCCAATCGCCAACAGCCGTGAAGCTGTTTACTTGCGACCAGGAGCTACCACCATTGGTACTTTTCCAAAGACCGAAGGTGCCGCTGGCATCACCGGTCGCACCGTAATAAATGATGTTGCTGTTGTTTGGATCCACAGCAAGGCGTTCGCCGTTCCCCCGGCCGGGCATGTTGCCGCCAACCTTGAATGGAAGGGGCGCAACGGTCCATGTATTCCCTTGGTCGGTGCTCTTAAGGATGGCGCCATTATTCGGGTCCCATGATAGCAACCGAGAGGACACCGGAGTAACCCCAGTTGCTCCAATTGACCGAGTCAAGAAGAGGCGTCCAGTTTGTGCCGCCATCGGTGCTGCGATATAGGCCTCCAATATCGGTGCGTGCGTAAACCAGATTTTGCACGTTTGGGTGGTAAACGATTCCGGTGATAAAACCTCCGGCAACAATCCGGACGTTGTGCCAGGTGTAAGAAGTTTGGGCCCAAACATCGTTCGGCAACATGCTTGAACCGCACAAAAGCAAGAGTCCAAATATGGTTCGCAGGAAGGGTTGGCGGGTTACAACCCGGGCATCTGTGGTGAGGTATTTAACAGGGGACATCGTGGTCTCTCCTTATCCTTGCCCCTCGACTATCTGTACCTCGACGCGACGCCCAACTTGATACTCCTGGGTAAAAGGGTTGTCAATGTCTAAAAGGCTTTAGATTTTAGTGCAAGGAAACTGTAGAGAGGCTTCTTTCAAGCGTGGACCTCAGTTGGATTGTCCTGCATTCCACGAGTTCGTTAGAGTCCACAAGCGCAACCCTAAACTTCCAGGCAGAATGAACCTTGCTGTGATCGGATTCAGCACCAATGGCTGATGCTAACCCCAATCACTTTCTGCTTTATTTCCGCCGAGAACACCGCACTGCGCGTCAATTGTTGCGAACTCGCGATAGCATTTATTGCATGCGGATTTCAGGCTTGTTTTCTCAAGAAGTAGTTATCGAAAGCATCGGTGAACGATTAGAGGAGTTTCGAGCGGATTAAAAGGGGAGTGTGGGATTAGGATGTCCGTATCGAACACGTTACCACCATCTCGCCCGGAGCGCTCGCACGCGATGCAGGATGCATCGGTTTTCCATCCGCGATGATCGAATGTCGGCATTGTTGCCTCTCCTTCATCGAGTGTCCTTCATCGTTCTTCCTGAGTAGTTCATCTCTTTCATTAGCTCAACAAAACGCGGCTCGTTTCGGAGATTGTTCCATTTCGGCTCGACTTTCAGAAAAACCATACGTACATCCTTTTCCGTAAAGCCTTTTTCCAGATACTCGAGTGCTTTATCCCTTTTGCCAAGCCCGTTATAAATCAGCGCGACGCTAGTCGGCGGAACATAACGTGTTTGTGACAATCTTAGCAATTCATCGAGTGCGGCTTGAGCTTCCGCAACCTTGCTCGACTTCGCTAAAGCGTAAGCACCAAACGCAATCGGTTCCGAACTAACGGCGGATAAATCTCTGCCCTTACTGGCTTCGGCAACCGCTTCGGCAAACATTCCTTTCTCGCTGTAAGCCCTCGCCGCAAACACATGAGCGAGACGATAATTCGGATCCAGATCAAGAGTCCTCTGCAAACTATTTATAGCTTCATCAGTTTGCCCGGCGTGAAGGAGAAACAGTCCTTCGAGAGCGTTTATTCCCAAATTAAGGGGATCGATCTCTCTGGCCCGTTTTATTTTGGCGAGTGCTTCCGAATGCCGTCCCGTGCATGAAAGCAGATGAGCATAAAACTTAAGCGAATCCGCACTGTTCGGATCAAGTTCCAGAGCATGTTTGTATTCATTTTCGGCGGCGTTCCAATCCCAGCCATACCAAAATATTACGTGACCGAGGATCGCGTGAGCTTCGGCAAGCGTATTGTCAATCTCGATTGCTTTATTTGCCGCCGCTTTTGCTCTAGGAAAAAACTCGGCGGACGGCATCTCACCGCCAACTGCAAGCCCGCGATAGGCGTCAGCGAGCCCGACATAGGCGAGCGCGTAATTCGGATCGGCTTCAGTCGCCTGTTGGAAATAGGTAAGGGCTATTTCGGTTTCCGACTTTATTGTTTTGAGAACGTGAAACCGCCCTTTCATATAAAGCTGGTAGGCTTCGACATTTTCGGTGTAATGCTTTTTCGCATTGTCACCGAGCGGTATTTTCACAGCTGCGGCCACCTTTTCCGAGATCGAGTCCTGAACGGCAAAAATATCGGCAAAGTTTTCATCGAATTGTCCGGCCCACAATTGCTTGCCGTCGCCGACGCGAAGCAGCTCTGCTGAAACTCTGATCCTGTCACCTGCGGTTTGAATTGTTCCGTCCAGAACAATTTCAGCGCCCAATTCGCGGCCCGCAATTAGCGAATCTTGTTCCAAAGCAACGTAGCGGCTCACGGAGCTAAGCCGACGCACGATAATTTCGCCGCCTGCAAGTTTCGAGATCAATGCGTCCGCCATTCCCATTTCCAACGCTTGATTGCGGCTTCCCGCGACAAGCGGCTTGAAAGGCAGAACGGCAATCGTCTTACTTCTCGAATGCGAAACCAAGCTGGTTGAGTTTTTCGAGTGGTAAAGAACTCCGGCTATGAGACCCAAGGCAAGTAACCCGACAAAAACGTACACAGCAATACTTCTCCGGTTGCCGGTGTAAGGCCCTGGTATGGGACGAGATTCCTTTATTTCGATGGGTTCTAACTTCTCGGCTGCCGCCTCTAATTCAGACCCGCCGCTTTCGCCGACAACTTTGACGTAAGGAACAAAGCGATAGCCGTGGCCAGAAATGGTTACGATAAACCGGTGTTCTCCCGGTTTTTCGCCAAAAACGCGCCGCAAAGTCGAAATGTTTTGATTAAGATTATTTTCCTC
>QHZV01000150.1:940-5320 GCA_003224785.1 Acidobacteriota bacterium | reverse complement strand
TCGGATATTCCGGCAGTCATTCCTACGATTGACCGGCTGATCGCGCAGTTGGATCGCAAGACTCAGGAAGTGGAAATTGAAGCTCGCGTCGTGGCTGCAACCCGCAGCTTCGCTCGCGATATTGGTACTCAGCTAGGCGTGGGCTGGGCTAATAGCGCAACCGCCGCCGGCGGAGTTAGTTCGACCTCGGGCTCGACCGGCAGCGGCGTTACTATTGGTCCATCCAAAGTTAACGTTCCTCTCTTCTCGAATTTTCCAGCTGTAGGACCGACGACCGGCTCGCCGAATCGCGCGGGCTGCTGAAAATTCTTTCTCGGCCGCGCGTGGTTACGCAGAACAACATCATGGCCGTTGTGAAGCAGGGTGTGCGTATCCCGGTGGTTACCCAGGCACAGCTTGGTGGCCCCTCGACGACAACTTACATTGACGCATTCTTGCGCTTGACTGTGACACCTCAGATCACAGTTGAGAACACGATTTTCTTGAATGTGGATGTCGAGAATACAACGCCTGATTTCAGTCACGAGGTGGGAGACAACCCGACCTTAATTACCCAACAGGCCACAACTCAGGTTTTGGTTACCGATGGCGGTACGGTCGTAATTGGAGGCGTAATCCAGACCAACAATTCCGTCTCGATCAAGCAAACTCCTGTGCTTGGCAGCATTCCATGGCTAGGCAACCTGTTCAAAGAGAAGCTGGTCAGCAGCACGAACCAGGAGCTGATCTTCTTCATCACACCGCGAGTGATCGAGACATAAGCAAGAAGCCCGTCCGCAATATCGCTGACGGGCCGAGTCTAAGTTAGAAGCAAGCAGCCGCCGGGATCCCGACACAGGACCGGCGGATTGTTTTTGTTGCAGAGATTCTTACGCCACTCGCTTAGAAGCAGCCATCTGCAAAATAGACAACGGCAGCTTTATTCTGCGCGATGGGGATCCATCGCTGCCGACGACTTCAATCGCAATTCCGCCCTCGGTTGGGAACGGATCGGAAACCAGCTTCATTTCCTGGCCATAGAGCCTTACCTGGTTGGAACGAGCATAACCAAGGCTGATTAACTTCCGGCATGTGTCTCTATCCTGGGAGTGGTCAACCTCTGCTGTCATCAGTTCACCTGTCGCCGCTGGTAGCGGCAGTGCGAACAGTCTAAACCATAAAAGAAAGAGGGGGCCTGTGGAATCCTGTGAGCGCCGGTAAGTCATTATTATTCATTTTGTTGCAATGAATATCAATGATGCAGATTTTGTCTAAGGTAAACTCGTAGGCATGGATTACCAGGGTCGGCTCGTCCGGCTACGGCGAGCTCTGAGTGACCAAAAACTGAACGGGCTTCTCGTCACTCACCTTCCCAATATCCATTATCTCTGCGGATTCACGGGCAGTTCGGGCGCGCTGTTGGTCACAGAAGGCCGCTCCGTTTTCTTCACGGACGGCCGTTATGCTGAGCAGGCCAATGCGGAGGTACAGGGCAGTCAAGTCAGGATCGTACGAAAGTCAGCGCTTGCTGCTGCTGCGCGATCCTTCAGAACCTCTCGGGTGCGGCGGATCGGCCTAGAGGCAGCGCATTTGACTGTCGCCGAGCGGGCTGTGGTAACCACAATGGTAGGGCCACGACGTCTTATAGACGCTGCTCCAATAGTTGAAGAGTTGCGGGAGATCAAGGATGTTGATGAGATCGAGAAAATTCGTGCAGCATGCCACTTGGGCAACGAACTGTTTGATCGTGTGAAAGCTGTTCTAAAAGCTGGCATCTCTGAAGCAGAAGTCGCAGGGGAACTTGAGTTTGCCGCCCGAAAGCGCGGTATTGAGCAGATGGCGTTCCCGACGATAATTGCAGCTGGCAAAAGGTCGGCGTTGCCCCATGGACGAGCTTCTGGAGCGGGCATTCCGCCCACGGGATTCGTAGTATGCGATTCCGGTGTTATACTCGCGGGCTACTGTTCTGACATGACGCGGACGGTACACGTGGGACCTCCGCAACCAAAAGCGCGACGAGTTTACGATGCGGTGCGCGAAGCTCAGCAGGCCGCCGTCGAAGCTGTAAAGCCCGGAGTTACCGCCGGTGAGGTTGACCGCGCTAGTCGCAATGTACTGAAAATACATAGCTTGGATCAGTTTTTCACACATTCGACCGGCCATGGACTGGGGCTCGAAATTCACGAAGCGCCGCGGATCGCAGCCGGCCAGAAAAAAGAATTGAAAGCCGGAATGGTGATAACGATCGAGCCCGGCGCTTATCTGCCCGGGAAGTGGGGAGTACGCATCGAAGACACGGTGGTAATAACCGAGTCGGGTTGCGGGATTCTTACCCCAGGCTCGAAAGATCTGATTTCGTTGTAATTGATTTCTCAAGTGCGCGGAAAGCGAGCCGCGCATTTCTTGCGCTTGCGCTACGAGTACCTGGCCGCTCGCTGGCCGCCTCAAACGCATGAACCTCAAAGAGATCAAGGAACTCATACAGTTTCTAAAAGAGGAAGAAATCACCGAGTTCGAGCTCGAACGCGGTGACGTGAAGTTGCGCATCAGGCGTGGCACAGCGGAACTCGCTCAGGGTGCAGGGGAGCGGATCATCGCCGTTCATCCCGCGACAATACCGGCCGCAGCCCCAGGGGCGGTGGCGCATCCGGCTCCAGTTCCCTCTATTCCCGCCCCACCGGAGCCGAAGGAAGAACTCCACATCGTTCGCTCTCCGATCGTGGGAACGTATTATGAATCTCCATCTCCTGGATCGCCTCCTTTTGTGAAGCCCGGCGACGTGGTCGAAGCCGGTCAGATACTGTGCATCGTCGAGGCTATGAAGCTGATGAATGAAATTGAGGCTGACGTGGCGGGAGAAATCGTGAAGAGCCTGGTCAAGAACGGTCAGCCAATTGAATACGGGCAGGATCTGTTCACAATCAGGCCGAAGAAATGAGCTCGTGGGACGCCTTTCCTCGAGTGCTATTACCTTTGATCAATCGCAAATGTTCAAGAAAATCCTGATAGCAAATCGCGGTGAAATTGCTTTAAGGGTCATCTGCGCCTGCAAGGAGCTCGGCATCCGTACGGTTGCAATCTACAGTGACGCCGATCGCAATTCTCTGCACGTACGTTTTGCTGACGAAGCCATCTGCATCGGTCCCCCGCAACTTGCACAGAGTTATCTCAACATTCCGGCTGTAATCAGCGCCGCTGAAATTGCAAACGTGGACGCAATTCATCCGGGCTATGGCTTGCTTTCCGAGAACGCTAATTTTGCAGAAGTGTGCGAAACCTGTCATTTGAAGTTCATTGGTCCGCCGCCCGAGGTCACACGCCTTATGGGCGAGAAAGAAAAGGCGCGTGCGGCAATGAAGAAAGCCGGTGTTCCGATTCTACCGGGCTCGGAAGGAATTCTGGGCAGCGAAGGTGAGGCGCTGGAGTGGGCGCGCACTGTAGGTTTTCCGGTAATCATTAAAGCGTCGGCCGGGGGCGGTGGCCGAGGGATGAGAATCGTGCGGTCCGAACAGGAATTGCCGGCACTGTTCAATGCTGCTCAATCAGAAGCTGCAGCGGCATTCGGCAACGGTGATCTCTACATGGAAAAGTATGTGGAAGACCCGCGCCACATCGAATTTCAAGTTCTCGCCGATCAATACGGAACCGTGGCGAGCCTCGGCGAACGCGAGTGCAGCATCCAGCGGCGGCACCAGAAGTTGCTCGAGGAATCGCCTTCGACGCAGGTCACGCCGGAGCTGCGGGAGGAAATCGGGCAGATGTTGTGCAAGACGCTTTCCGATGTCGGATATGTGAATGCAGGAACGATCGAGTTCCTTATGGACAAAGACCGCAAGCTGTATTTCATCGAGATGAATACGCGCATTCAGGTGGAGCATCCGGTCACAGAAATGGTTACGGATGTGGATTTGGTGAAGAGTCAGATTCTATTGGCTGCTGGCGAGAGGCTTGAAAACGTACTACAGGGCCCGGTTCTGCATCGCGGCCACGCTATTGAGTGCCGGATCAACGCCGAACATCCGGAGAAGTTCACGCCTTCCGCCGGGAAAATTACAACTTTTCATCCTCCGGGGGGAACCGGGGTGCGCGTGGACACCGCCGCCTACGCCGAAGGCACAATCCCGCCTTATTACGATTCGCTGATTGCCAAGCTCATAGTTCGCGGCAAAGACCGCGAAGAAGCGATCTCACGCATGTCGCGCGCGTTGGGGATGTTTATCGTAGAAGGTATTTACACCACAATTCCGTTACACAAGAAAATACTCGCTGATCCTGAATTTCGCGACGGGCATACGGACACGTCTTTCATTGAAAGATTCTTTGCCAGGAACGGGAAACAGGGCTGAGATTGGGATTGCCTCCAAGGATTTCGTTGCCGCGCCTGTACGCGGTGCTCGATGC
>QHZV01000150.1:0-931 GCA_003224785.1 Acidobacteriota bacterium | reverse complement strand
AATCATTTTTGGACGCTGGTGTGATGTTTACTGCGGCCGAGGAGTGGGCGGCCGCAGGCATCAAGCTGATGCAATACCGAAATAAGTCGTACGATTCGCGCATCTTGCTTGAACAAGGGCGGGAACTGCGACGGCGGATTTCGCGGGCGCAGGCGTCCGCGACACACATGCGCCTGATCATCAACGATCGCGCTGACCTGTGTGTGGCGGCGGAGTTCGACGGTGTACACGTCGGTCAGGACGATCTTCTTCCCGACAGTGCCCGCCGAATCGTTGGGCCCGATCGCCTGCTAGGGGTTTCTACACACAATCCTCAACAAGTCGCCGAGGCCGATCTCACTTCCGCAGATTACCTAGCCATCGGCCCCGTTTTTGCCACATCAAGTAAGGCGAATCCCGATCCCGTGATCGGTCTCGAAGGAGTGCAGCAAGCACGCCAACTCACTCGAAAACCTCTGGTTGCTATCGGAGGCATCACCCGTGCAAATTGCAGGGCTATCATCGAAGCGGGAGCGGACTCGGTTGCGGTGATATCTGATCTGATACGAGATCCGGGCAAATCAGCAGAGGAATTTTTGCGAATTCTAGGTTAAAGTCTTGAGGGCAGTTTGTGGTTGTTAGTTTGCTAGTGGTGCAGCCCTGAACCGTGGACAAACTGACTGTCACTGGCAAATAAGAACTAGCACTGGCAACTGGAGCATCGTTGAGCACCGAAGCAAAGACAATCCCGCTGAAATCGGAATCTCCTGCCTCCGACCGCGAATTCGTTAAAGGTCTGGGCCTGACCAGCGCCACCATGCTGGTAATGGGCTCGATGATCGGCTCGGGTATCTTTCTCGTTTCAGCGGAAATCGCGCGCGAAACTGATTCCCCGGCGTTGCTGATCGGCGCATGGGTGCTGACAGGATTTCTCACAATTGTTGCGGCGCTG
>QHZV01000149.1:4659-5883 GCA_003224785.1 Acidobacteriota bacterium | reverse complement strand
ACTGCAGCTTCAATGGCGCTTGTGCCTTCTGCCATCCGCTCTCTTGCAAACGAAATCATGAGGATGCTGTTCGAAGTGGCCACGCCCATGCACATAACCGCTCCAGTCAGCGCAGGAACGCTCAATGTCGTGTGCGTCAGAAACAGAATCCACAGGATACCCGCCAGCGCTCCCGGCAAGGCCGTAATAATGATGAAGGGATCGAGCCAAGACTGAAAATTGACCACGATCAGCAAATAGACCAGCACGATGGACATGAACAGGCCAATTTCCAGGCCCGAATATGACGAAGCCATAGTTTCAATTTGCCCGCGCACATGCATCTGCGTGCCACGTGGCAGTTGCTTTTGAAACGGCTTCAGCAAATCAGCAGTGTCATCTGCCACTCCTCCAAGGTCGCGTCCATCAACGCTGGCGAAAACGTCAACTGTGGGTACGATGTTGTAGTGAGTTACCACCGCTGGCGTGGTGCTTGGCGTCACAGTTGCGAGATTTGCCAGTACTTGCGGACTGGATGCGCCGGCACCATTGATCGGCGTATTCATCAATGCCTGCAAAGAATCGATTCGGTACTGCGGCGACATCACTGCCAGGCTATATTCCACGCCATTCTTCGGATTCACCCAGAATGTCGGCGAAGTCTGAAAACTCGAACTCAACGAGACCAGCAGATTCTGCGCTACGTCTCGCTCGCTTAGGCCCACCTTTTGCGCGCGCACACGGTCCACATCCAGATGCAACATGGGATTGCTCATCAACTGTTGCACGTGAACATCAACCGCCCCGGGAACGTGGCGAAGCCGGTTCGCGATCTGTTGCGCGATTGCATAATTTTGCGTGTAGTTCTGTCCCGATAACTGAATATCAATCGGGGACGGCTGCCCGAAGTTGAGAATCTGGCTCACAATATCTGCCGGCTGAAAAAAGAATTCCACTCCGGGAAAGTCTTTCGGCAATTCCTCACGCAAGCGATGCACATACTCTTCTGTTGGACGATGACCCGGATTTAACGACACCAAAATTTCCGCATCGGATGTGCCAATCGTGCCTGCATTGCTATAGGAAAGATTGATGCTGCTATACGGCAGACCTATGTTGTCGAGCACGGTGTTGACTTCCTGCCGTGGCAGTTCCTGCCTGATCTGCTGCTCGACTTGATCGACTAGCCGCGCGGTCTCTTCGATTCTCAGCCCGGCCCGGGCACGCACATGCAGTCGAAACTGT
>QHZV01000149.1:0-4469 GCA_003224785.1 Acidobacteriota bacterium | reverse complement strand
ACCATGGTCGGCACCAGCGTTCGCGAGAGCAGGTACGAAGCCAACATGGCGAACACGACCGCCTCCGCCAGCGGCACGAAAAGATAGCGTGCCACCCCGGTCAGGAAGAACATCGGCACAAACACAATGCATATGGCGAGTGTTGATACAAATGCCGGCACTGCAATCTGTTGCGCGCCATCCAGAATGGCCTGCTTTAGCTCTTTCTTCATGCCCAGATTACGCTCGATGTTCTCGAGTTCCACCGTCGCATCATCCACCAGGACTCCGACTGCCAGGGCCAACCCGCCCAACGTCATAATGTTGAAGGTCTCACCCAGCGCGCTCAGCAGAATTACCGAAGTCAGAATGGAAAGCGGAATCGAAATCGCAATGATCAACGTGCTGCGCCAATTCCCTAAGAACAAAAGAATCATGGCAGCGGTCAGGCAAGCTGCGGTCAAGGCTTCCTTGAGCACACCTTGAATTGCCGCGCGCACGAACAGCGATTGATCGAAAAGCGGCGTGAGCTTCACATCCTCGGGCAGCGTCTGCGCCACTTGCGGCAACAGGGCACGGATGTTCTTCACAATGTCGATCGTCGAGGCGTGGCCGTTCTTCATGACGCTGAGTAGCGTGCCGCGAACGCCGTCCTGACGCACAATATTCGTCTGCGGTTGGTATCCATCGCGCACATGGGCCACATCGCGCATGTAGATGGTCGTGCCGTTCACGGTCTTGATCGGTAGGTCATTCAATTCGGCAATAGACTGAGGGCTGGCATTCAGCTCTACCTGATGCTCTAACGTTCCAATCTTCGCCGTTCCAGAGGGCAGAATCAGATTTTGCGCGCTGATCGCATTCACCACATCCACTGGAGTGAGGTGCGTGGCTTGCAACGCCTCCGTGTCTAGATTAACCGACACCAAGCGAAATTTGCCGCCATAAGGAAATGGCACGGCGGCGCCTTCGACGGTGATCAGCTGCGTACGGACAAAGTTCAGTGCGTAATCATTCAACGTTTGCTCAGGCTCGGTCTTGCTGTTCATACCGACCTGCAGGATCGGAACACTCGACGCTGAATACTGGATGATCAAAGGTGGAGTTGCACCCGGCGGCAGAAACCGGAGCGCTGTCTGCGAAATCGCCGTTACCTGCGCCAGCGCCGTTTGGATATTGGCTGTGGGATGGAAATAAATCTTCACCACAGCCGTGCCGTTCAGCGACTGCGATTCGATGTGCTCAATGTTGTCAACCAGAGTCGTCAGACCGCGTTCTGTCTGACCAACAATCCTGTCCGCCATGTCCTTCGGCGACAGTCCTTGATAACTCCAAACCACGCTGATTACAGGAATATCAATATCCGGAAAAATGTCAGTGGGTGTGCGCAGCAAGACTACCGGCGTGAGGATCAAGATCAAGAGCGCCATCACCACGAAGGTGTAAGGCCGGCGCAGCGCTAGAGCGACAATCCACATCAGGCATTCCCCAGCTGTTCAGATCTGCGGCAGGAAATTCGAGCTTTCAGAACCAATGCTGCAGCACAAAATTACTAGATGCGATTCGGTGCGTATCGGATTTATTTTTGCTACTGTAGCAGGGTATGTTGAGAAATGCGACAGCAGCCGTCGTTGCGGTGCGCAGCCCAGGGCGTCCCCGTAGCGAGAAAGCGCGTAAGGCAGTGATCCGCAGCACACTGTCCCTGCTGAACCGCACAGGATTTCACGAACTCAGCATTGAAGCGGTTGCAGCGCACGCCGGAGTCGGCAAGGCTACCGTCTATCGCTGGTGGTCCAACAAAGCCGAGCTCGTGATTGACGCGTTTGTCTCAGCTGTCGAGAAGGAACTTCGCTTTCCTTCGGCAGGACCGGTCCTCGAATCCCTACACGTGCAAATGCGGCGATGGGCAGTCATATTCCGAAGCCCGCTCGGCCAGATCGTTGCCACGGTAATCGGCGCCGGCCAATCGGAACCAGAAATTCTGGAAGCATTCCGCAGCCACTGGGTTGAACCTCGGCGAGTAGAGGCGCGACGACTCTTAAGACAGGCAATGAGCGATGGTGAAATACGCGCGGATATCGATCCTGATACCGCCCTTGATCTGCTTTATGGCCCGCTCTATATTCGACTGCTGCTCAAGCACGCCCCTTTGGATGAAGATTTTGTGGACATGGTATTCGCGATTGTGAGCCCCGTGCTTTCCATCAAAAGTGGTCTGCAGTCCTCAACTCCATAGCCTGTCCCACGATTTTTCGCGGTCCCACTCCGGTGTCGGCTCGAAGTATCCTGTACCAGGCGCCAGGTGCTGTCGAACAACTTCTTCGTTGAGAGTCACTCCCAACCCGGGACGGTCCGGCACTTCAATCCATCCATGATTCACCATGGGAGACTTCGTGTACTCCTGAACCATGGACGACCACCATGGAACATCCAATGAGTGATTTTCGAGCGCGAGGAAATTCTGCGTGGCCGCGGCACAGTGCACGTTCGCCATACAACTGACCGGAGTCCCTGCAAAGTGCATAGCCATGGGCACGCCAAATTCTTCCGCCATGTCTCCGATTTTGTGGGTCTCGAGAATGCCGCCGGAAGTTGCGAGATCAGGCTGAATTTTACTGACAGCGTGTTTCTCGCAAAGCACGCGGAACGGCTCCTTCAAATAGATATCCTCTCCAGTCAGAACCGGCGTCGGGCTTTGCTCCGAAATTTCCTTCAGCAAGTCAGTGTATTGCCAGGGAATCACGTCCTCTATCCAAGAAAGATTGAATTTCTCGTACGCCTTGCCCAGCCGGATGATGGACTTCACACCGAGGTGGCCCAAATGATCCATTGACAGCGGAATCTCCATGCCGACAGCGTCGCGCACCGCAGCCACATATTCGGATAACATCGCGATGCCCTTGTCGGTGACTTCATTGGCAATGAACGGATGCTCGATTTGATTTTCTTCCCATTGCGTAAGATCGGAAGGAGTGGTGAGAGTACCCGGCGTGTCCGAAACCATTTCGACGCCCAGGTCCATCTTGAGCCACGTGAGTCCCATCACTTGTTTGCGCTCTTTCATCCGTTGCGCATAAATTTTCGGATCTTTCGATTCGGTTGTGTCAGCGTAAATGCGGATCTTGTCGCGGAACTTGCCTCCGCCCACCATCGCATAAACCGGCGCGTCATAGACCTTGCCCGCGATGTCCCAAAGCGCCATTTCGATTGCGCACACTCCACCGCCCTGGCGCGCGTGCCCGCCAAATTGTTTGATCTTGCGGAAAATGCGGTCGAGTTGCAGAGGATTTTCGCCAATGATGCGGCTCTTGAGAAACAATGCATAAGTAGCGCTCGCGCCATCGCGAACTTCGCCAAGTCCGTACACGCCCTGATTGGTATCAACACGAATGATCGGGCAGGGACTTGGGCCGGGCTTCACAATCGTCGCCACCCGCATGTCAGTAATCTTCAGCGCCGACGGACTCGAGTTCGTGTTCACCGCTTTCGGATATGCGTGGAGCGGTTCCTTAAGCAGCAAACTCGCCCCAAGCGCCAGTGCCGAAGCCTTAATCGCGTCCCGACGATTGAATCCGCTATTTTTGCTCATCGAATTTCCTCCACGTACTCGCTCTTTCTTATTCGTACCTTTGTGTGTGTCTGACTTTGTACCTCTGTGCCCTCTTCTGTTTTAGCTTTTACAGCCGCCCAAACTTCTTCACTGCTTCCTCGATTGACTTCAGCTTTTCGATCCACGCATACATCGAGTGCTCTTTGAAATCCATCTCCTGCGCGGTTGCTAGGACTTCCGCAGCTTTGCCGCGCGGAACAATCACCACGCCATCAGAATCCGCGACCACGATATCTCCCGCGCTCACTGGAACGCCATCACACACCAGCGGAATATTGGCGCCTGCAAAACGATAATGCCCGACTGATGTTGACGGAACTGTTCCCAACGCGAATACGGGAAAGCCGATTTTTTGCAGGTAAGCTGTGTCGCGAACGCCGCCATCGATCACTGCGCCAGAAAAATTACGCGCCTGCATTGCCGTGCCCATCAGACCGCCCATGCCTGCCATGTCAGCTCCGTCTTCGACCACCATCACGTAAACCGAATTTGGCCCACCCTGATCGATGGTCCGCTAAGCGCATCCGGATCTTTGTTCTCTTCCTTCTTCAGCTTGACGGTCAGAGCAAAGCCGGCAAATTTCGAAGTGAAGATCGGGCGCATGCGATGCGTCAGGAAAATACGCTGCCCCGTAAGCTTCTCCATTGCATCCGACACCGATGCCACCTCCACATGCCGGTAGCCCTCAATGAGTGCCGCATCTGTAGTAGCCTCCGGGGGACGAGAAAACGCGCGCGGCGCAGAAGTGACGATGGCAAAAATAATTGCGAAAGCGAGTGCCGCCCCTGCGCCGATCCGAAGACGACTTCCAACCACGTTTTTAATCATGAGTGCGCTCCTTAAAATTCCATACTTGGCCAGAATTTCCGCTCAACCGTGC
>QHZV01000173.1 GCA_003224785.1 Acidobacteriota bacterium | reverse complement strand
GACTCTCGCCACGATTGAAGACGTATAAATCCGCTTGAATCTTTCCCTGTGGGTTCAGCAGAAAGGCATAAACGCCATGGTCAATGGCCAGATCGCGGATGTTATTCGTGACCATGCCATTCAGCCAACGCACCCGATCGGCTCCAGTCAGGCGAATGTGGGTGCGGTCTAACTTATAGATTCCACAAAACGAAACCAGCGCGCGGAACTCATTGCGGGCTTCGGGTGAGACGCCCACTTTGGACTGTTCGTACTGTGTTTCCAATCGCATACTCCTTCGATTATAGCGAAGCAATTCGGGGCGGAGCATTGTGATCACAGTCGCTGCCAAATAATGAGCCTTGACAGTGAGCCCCGAGCGAGCGCCTCGGTTTTGATCGCCAGCCACTGGTTAGCTGAGCCTCTGTGCATGTGTTATTTTCCTTTCGTGAACTCGATGAAGAAAATCGCCGTAATCGCCGGGGACGGCATCGGCAAGGAAGTGATTCCTCAGGCGGTCAAAGTCATTGAGGCCACGAAAGCACCGGTCGAATTAACCTACCTTGATTGGGGCGCTGACCGCTATCTCCGCGACGGTACCACTGTTCCCAAAGATGGGTTTGAAATGCTCGCCCGCGACTTCGACGCGATTTTCGTGGGCGCATTCGGCGATCCTCGTGTGCCGTCGAACATTCACGCCAAAGAAATCTTGCTGGGCATGCGTTTCAAAATGGACCTCTATGCGAACGTTCGACCCGTGCGCCTGCTTGATGCTTCATTATGTCCGCTAAAAGGAATGGAACCGAAGGACATTGATTTTGTTGTGATTCGAGAGAATACCGAAGGACCGTATGTTGATCGTGGCAGCGTCACCAATGAGGGAACTGACGACGAAGTTGCGATCCAGGAGGACGTAAATACCTATAAGGGCGTGCGACGCATCATTCGGTACGCGTTTGAGTATTGCGCCCACAACAAGAAGGCTGACGATACTCGGCGCAGTCGCGTTCTCATGTCCGACAAATCCAATGCCATGACCTATGCCGGGGGCTTGTGGCAGCGCGTGTTCAAAGAAGTCAGTGCCGAATATCCGCAAATTAAATCCGAGCACATGTACGTGGACGCTCTTTGCGCCCAAATGGTTCGCGATCCGCGGCAGCTTGACGTGATCGTTACCAATAATATTTTCGGCGACATTATCACCGACCTCGCCGCTGGCCTGCAGGGCGGCCTGGGTATGGCTGCCAGTGGAAACATTCATCCAGGGAAAACTTCCATGTTTGAGCCGGTTCACGGCTCCGCGCCAGCGATCGCAGAGAAGAACATCGCGAATCCAATGGGCGCGATTTTGACGGCTGCCATGATGCTCCGGCACCTCGGACTTACGCGTCAAGCGCGATGGATTGAGGACGGTGTGCTCGAAGCCGTCCGGCAGAAGAAGACGACGCAAGACATCGGAGGAAATCTAGGAACCAGCGAGGTAGTTCTGTGGAGCACGAAATCCAAATTTATAGCTTATGTCGGCGACCCCGATTTCCATGACGGAGCGATTCGAAAGATCAGCAGAAACAGCGACGAACTAGTGGTAGAGGTCGAAGGTTCCACCGGTACGCGTTTTGCAGTTCGGTTTGTGGGAGTTGAATCGGTAATCTCCTACAACCCCGAGGAGATGGGGCTTGAGGCGCTTGTCGAAATGGAGACTGTTGCCCCCAGTCGGCGCTTTGTTTTCGTAAATTGGCTTGAGCCGGAAGACCAAGGGGGTGACGCGAAGCTCCAGATCATCGCTCGTGATTTTTCCGTAGAGAAACTGATGGCTGATGGTTGACCGCTACCTCAGCCTTCCTACCTTCTCCATTGGCCAGTAGCCGAACACGGCCTTGCCGTAGATAAAGCCCGCGTCTACGGGGCCGAATTCACGGCTGTCATTCGATAGATTGCGGTGGTCTCCAAGCACAAAGTAGGAATCATTAGGCACCACCACTTCAGCGTAGGAACGCTCGTCCTGATAGGCAAACGGAACGTAGTCTTCCACCAGCATTCGGCCATTGAGAATCACGTGTCCATCCATGATGCGAACGTGATCTCCCGCCACTCCGATTACGCGCTTGATGAAACTCTTTGCCGGATCGCGAGGATAACGGAACACCACGATGTCGCCGCGCTGGATGGGCTCAATGCGATACACGAACTTGTTAATGAAGATGCGTTCCTGATCATCGAGCGAAGGCATCATACTGATGCCTTCGACCTTGACCGGTTGGTAAAGGAATACGATGATGAACGCGGAAATACCAAGGGAAATGATCAGGTCGCGCAGCCATGACGACATCCAGTGATCACGGCGGTTGGCGCCAACAGGGGCAGTTGATTGGGAAGCGTCTGATGTTTCCGGCATCTCAATACAATCTTACTTAATTTAGATGAGGTCGGGACAGGTATTTGCCCCTGGTACGCAAGGTTTTACATTCTTTGAGCGTAAACGCACGCCCGACGCCAGAAATTTGAAACCGAAGCCCGCTGCCCGCTGCCTGAAGCCCGCTTTTCCTGCGCTATACTTGAGCTTGATGGCCGCCCAGCAAAAGACCTTTTACCTCGAAACCTTCGGCTGCCAAATGAATGCCCACGATTCTGAGAAAATCGTAGGCACCCTGCTTTCTCAGGGTTATCTCCAGGTCCCTACGGTCGAGGAAGCCGGCCTGGTGCTCTACAACACCTGCTCTATTCGCGACAAAGCTGAGCAAAAAGTCTTCCATCGTCTTGCGGACTACAAGAAGCTCGAAGCGCAAGGTAAGAAATTTGGTGTCCTGGGCTGCGTCGCGCAGCAGGAAGGGCACAAGATTTTTGAGCGCGCGCCGTATGTTTCCATGGTTTGCGGCTCGGCCTCCTACCGGAATCTTCCGCAAATGCTGGTTCAGCTCGAAGCTGGAGAGCGCCGCGTAACTGGGCTCGACGATCGCCAGACGGACGAGTGCTTCGAAACCGAATTCACAGCTCGCACCAATCCCTATCGCGGATATATCACCATTATCGAAGGCTGCGACAAATTCTGCTCTTACTGTGTCGTCCCGTTTACTCGCGGCAAAGAACGCAGCCGGACATCGGACTCAGTCCTTGCCGAAGCCCGCCAGATGGCGGATTTGGGTTATACCGAAATTCAGTTGCTCGGGCAAAACGTGAACTCGTATCGCGACTCAAGCGGGAAGAGAACTTTCGCGGAATTGCTCGCCGCAGTAGGTGAGGCCCCAGGAATTCGCCGCGTGCGTTTCACGACTTCGCACCCGCGGGATTTCGGCAGAGATATTGTGGATGCGATCGACGCCGTGCCCACGTTGTGCGATCACGTCCATCTCCCCGTGCAGAGTGGCTCGACTCGGGTACTCGATGCCATGCAACGCCTCTACACTCGCGAGCAGTATCTTGAACGCATCTCGTGGATCAAATCTTCGCGGCGTGACATCAGCATCAGTGGCGACGTCATTGTCGGTTTTCCTGGTGAGACCGAGGCGGATTTTGAGCAGACACTGTCACTGTTGGATGAGGTCGGGACAGGTATTTGCCCCTGGTATGCAAGGATTCCAGATGGTGAAAAATCGCGTCGGCTTGCTGCATTAAAGGAAAGGCAACGCGATATCCAGAAGGCCCGCAACCTCAGCCAAGTAGACCAGCAATATGAAGTGATGGTTGAGGGAAGAAATGAAGCGCGCGCTCAGTGGCTTGGCAGAACATCGCAGAACAAAACGCTGAACTTCACCGCGCCATCCAACTGCAAGCTCGAACCGGGAAGTTACGTGAAGGTGCGGGTTCATACTGCCTTTCCTAACAGTCTGCTCGGCGAGATGGTGATGTGAAGATCTTCCTTTGTGATAGCTCGTGTCCTTGCTGGTAGAGAAACATCTCAACCACCAAGAACACAAAGTTGCACGAAGTGAAACCAGTTTCGAGGAGTCATGATGGAAGTGGAAATGAAAATTCGCGGGCTGATGCTTGATCCAGTCACCAACACTCCCATTGTGATTCTGAAAGATTCCGGCGATACGGTTCTGCCGATCTGGGTCGGCGTTTATGAGGCGAATGCAATCGCCCTCGAAATCGAGAAGGTCAGCACGCCTCGTCCCATGACCCACGATCTGATTAAAAACGTGCTGGCCGGTCTTGATGCGCAAGTGCACAAAGTTGTGGTCACGGAGTTAAAAGAAGATACGTTTTATGCTGTGATCTGGATGGAGCGCGAGGGCCGCATTATCAGCGTAGATTCGCGTCCGTCCGATGCGCTGGCTCTGGCTCTGCGCGTGGATTGCCCAATCTTTGTGGAAGATGAAGTTCTGAAGACTTCTAAAAAGGCGGCAACCGCCGCCGAAACCAGCAGCGAGGAAATGCGCAAATTTCTGGAAAACCTGGGCGACGAAGATCTCGGCCGCTGGAAGATGTAGATATAAGGAGGAACCAACATGGCGACGACATTGGAAACGACAAGCGAACAAGCCACGAAATCACTGGTCAACTATCGCCTCGATGGCGGCGTCGCTGTGATCGAGATGAACGATCCTCCGGCGAACACGTATACCTACGAAATGAATCGCCAGCTCGACGACACGATTCTCAAGGCCCGGATGGAGAACGACGCTTACGTGATCGTCCTCACCGGTGCTGGCGAGAAATTCTTTTCCGCGGGCGCCAACATCCGCATGCTGGCGAGCGTTGACCCGACCTTCAAGTATTACTTCTGTCTGCATGCAAATGAAATGCTTCTGCGGCTTGAGCACACGCCCAAGCTGGTGATTGCCGCGCTCAACGGACACACGGTAGGTGGTGGCTTGGAAATTGCCATGGCTGCCGACATCCGCATTGCACGGAAAGACGCTGGCAAGATCGGCTTGCCTGAAGTGAACTTAGGAGTATTGCCCGGAACCGGCGGCACGCAACGTCTTTCGCGACTCGTTGGAAAGAGCAAAGCCATTGAGCTGATGGTCACCGGCAACACCTATTCGTTCGAAGAAGCGCTTGAACTCGGAATCATCAACGACATTTATGAGCGCGAAGGCTTCATGGAAAACATCATGGAATACGCGCGACAGTTCTGTCCTCCCAACAAGGCCGCGAAGGCTGTCGGCAGAATCAAGCGCGCTGTGCAGACCGGCTGGGAGATTCCGATGGAGTCAGCACTCGCAGTTGAGCGCGAAAACCAGCAGATCCTGTTCCAGAGCGAAGATGCTAAAGAAGGCCTGGCCGCGTACGTGGAGAAGCGGCCTGCGGAATTCAAGGCGAAATAGCCATCAGTGGGAGGCGGGCGCTTCTCCCGCTTACCTTGTGTCCCATGTTGACCGCAACCAAGTCGAAAATCTCTCCCGGACGCCTGCTCATCAACAACGAGTGGCATGACGGAACAAAGCACTTTGACACCGTCAATCCCGCCACGGACGAAGTCCTCACCCAAATCGTCGAAGCTTCGGCAGAAGACGTCGATCGTGCTGTGCAAGCCGCGCGCAGCGCTTTCCTGCAAGCGAACGTGGACGCCTCATCTGGAAGCTAGCCGATCTGGTTGACAAGAACATTGATGAACTCGCCGAGCTTGAAACCCTCGACAATGGCAAGCCCATCTTCGAGTCGCGTTATGTTGATATCCCAATGGTGGCCGATGTCCTGCGGTATTACGCGGGGCTCGCGACAAAAATTCACGGCGAAACCGTAAACACAAACGAAACCGCATTTACGTACACGTTGCGTGAGCCAGTGGGTGTCGTCGGAATGATCGTGCCCTGGAATTTTCCGCTGCTGCTGGCGTCATGGAAGCTTGGTCCAGCGCTGGCTTGCGGAAATACTGTCGTCCTCAAACCAGCCGAGCAGACCCCTCTTTCAACGTTGCGCTTCGGTGAGCTTGCCATCGAGGCAGGTCTTCCTTCGAGTGTTCTCAACATCGTGACCGGCGGGGCCGCGACCGGTGAGGCGATCGTCCAGCATCCCGGCGTAGATAAAATTGCGTTCACCGGTTCGACCGCCGTCGGAAAAGAAATCATGCGCTCCGCTGGCGAGTCCATGAAGCGCGTGACGCTCGAACTTGGTGGCAAGTCGCCAAATATTGTCTGCGCCGACTCCGATCTCGATAGCGCGATCAAAGGCGCAATCACCGGGATTTTCTACGGCAAAGGCGAAGTCTGCAACGCCGGATCGCGACTGTTCATCGAAAGCAAAGTGCGCGACGAATTCACGGAAAAGCTGGTGGGACGTGCGAAGAAGATGCAGCCGGCGGACCCTCTCGATCCTAAGACTCGCATGGGGGCCATCGTGAGTCAGCAACAAATGCAGACCGTGCTCGGATACATAGAAGCCGGCAAGAAAGAAGGCGCCAGGCTTGTCGCAGGAGGGAATCGAGTTTCCGTGGACGGCAGCAAAGGGTTTTTTATCGAGCCTACGATTTTTAGCGATGTGACCAATGAAATGAAGATCGCGCAGGAAGAAATTTTTGGGCCGGTGCTCTCGATAATCAGTTTCGATGACGTAGAACAGGCTGTAGATCAGGCCAATCGCAACCCCTACGGTCTTGCGGCAGCGGTTTGGACACGCGATATCAAGAAGGCTCATCATATATCCCGGCAGCTGAGGGCGGGCACGGTGTGGATCAATACGTACGGTTTGATGGACGCGGCCCTGCCGTTCGGTGGCTACAAGCAATCCGGTTTCGGCCGCGAATTAGGTGCGCACGCTGTCGAACACTACACGGAATTAAAAAGCGTATGGTTAAACATGGGGTGAGGCGTTCTCTATGAACTCTATGCCTCTCTGGTGAAAAGGTTTTTCTTATGCCGGGCAAAGTAGCAAAAATCGGAACCTTTAGTGATTGGGTCGGTCTCTTCGACGAATGGCGAAAAGAGATCGGGGTCAATCGCGACGAGATTGCCAGCTTTAAATTCGACACGCTCTACGGAGCCATCGAAACCGAAGAGATCCAGTTCGGACATTTCAAAGGCAAGCGCAAATGGGAGAATCTGCGCCAGATGCCAACGCAGCAAATGCGCGACGCTCTCCTGAACATGATCGTCTATCAGGGCGACACCGAATTCGCCAGCGTCGAACAGCAACGCTATCTTTTCGAGACCGCTCCCACGGACTGGGATCGCCGCGCCATCACCCGTGTCATGATTGAAGAGATGCGTCACGGCTGGCAGATGTGCGCATTGCTCGTCGAGCACTTCGGCTATTCCGGCAAAGTGGAGGCGCAAAAAATGCTCGAGCGCCGCGCGTTTGAAAATAAACGCTTGCTCGGCGCCTTCAATGTTGACGTTGACAACTGGATGGACTTCTTCACGTACACCGATTTCGTTGATCGCGATGGGAAATTCCAACTGCAAATGCTGAAATATTCGGCCTTCGCCCCGCTCGGGCGCTCGATGTCCTATATGTTGCGCGAAGAAGCATTCCACATGGGCACGGGCAATGACGGGCTGCGACGAATCGTGCAAGCGGGAGTTATTCCGGGATGGCTCATCCAAAAGTATCTGAACAAATGGATTTCAAGTTCCTATGATCTGTTCGGCACCGATCATTCTTCATCCGCACATTGGGCTTACGTTTGGGGAATTAAGGGCCGCTATGATGAGCCCAAGAATGAGCGGGAAGCCAATCTAGATGACCTTAACGATTACAACCGGCATCTATATCGTGATGAGGTAGCAGGGCTGATTGAACGATTCAACTCGGTACTCAAGGCGGGCGAAGCGAAGCTTTACGCTCCTGACATTAAATTCAATCGCATGATCGGCCGATGGGCGAACCAGAAAGTTCATCCTCAAACCGGGGCGCAGCTTGAGGACAAAGAATACGATCAGCAACTGCCTGAGTTTTTGCCCAGCGCCGAAGATAAGAAGTTGCTGCTCGAAATTATTGCCAATGAAAAGAATTGGATTGCGAAAAAGGAGGGCGCACGCGATCCATTCGAAACCATCGCCGAGCCGAGAAAATCGGCGATCAATCTCTAAGCTAAATGTGGAGTCGAACAGGTACCAACGCGTTCACAGCGAAACGAAATGGCCACCGACGTCTCACCCCTGAATCGCATCACTCTGGCTATTGAACCGCCAGTCGCGCGCATCACTCTCAATAATTCTCCGGTCAATGTCATTGACATGCCCATGATGGAGGAGCTTACATCGGTCCTGGCCGATATCGAGCCTGACGCGCAAATCTATGCCATCGTTCTTCGCGGCGATGGCGACAACTTTTCCGCCGGAGTCGATGTCGCCGCTCACACGCCCGATAAAGTGAACTCGATGGTCGAAAAGTTCCATGGCGTGGTTCGCTCATTGATCGCATCCAAGAAAGTTACGATTGCCGCGGTGCACGGGAATTGTCTCGGCGGCGGCGCTGAACTCGCGATGATGTGCGACATCGTAATCACCTCGGACGATGCCACGTGGGGCTTTCCCGAAATCAGGCTGGGGTGTTTTCCGCCTATCGCAGCCACCGCTTTAGGAGCTCTCATCGGGCAGAAGCGTGCGTCTGACCTGATTTTGACCGGCGCAACAACGCAGGGTACCGAGGCCGCCGAGATCGGCCTCGCGACACGTGCCGTCGCCGCTGATAATATGGACGCCGCAATTAAAGAGGCAATTGAGCACCTGCAAAAACTGAGCCCAGTCGCGCTGGCCATTGCCAAGAAAGCGATCTACTCTTGGGATTCAATTCACTTTGACAAGGGGCTTGCGCGGTCAGAGAAGATTTATCTTGAAGAGTTGATGAAGACCGAAGATGCGCGCGAGGGGATCAAAGCATTCCTGGAGAAGCGAAATCCGATGTGGCAGGGGCGCTAGCGTCTGGCGAGAATGCTCCGCGACGCAAGTCAGCGCACCTCATGTGCGGCAACCGTTTTTGGGGTGTTGTGGGTGCCGCCGCGTCTGCATACTTTGTTTATCTTGCCTATGCGCATCTGCGCGACGCGGATTTTCTTTGGTCGCACATTGGATGGTCGCAGCTGATGTATCTGGTGTGGACCGCGCTGGCCCTGGGACTGCTCTCTGAAACGCGCTGCTGGCGAGAGCGCATTTTCTTCGGGCTGGTACTTCTCAACATGGCAACAGGACTTGTCTTCTCCGTGTGGGACTCTCCTTTGAACTATGCTCACGAAGCGCGCGATGCCTCACTGATTATGTGGTCACTTGCGATCATAGCTAGCCTGATGACTTTGGCGAAACCCGAGGCCAATCCTCAGGCGACTTCACAAGAGAAGAGTGCTGATGGATTACGAAATTGATCCCGAGTCGGTGCAAAAAATGTCGAAGCGGGGCGAGTCATTTACATTGCTCGATGTCCGCGAGCCGTGGGAGTTCGAAACTGCTCGCATCCAGGGCGCGAAGCTTATGCCGATGGGCGACATTCCGAGCCGCGCTAATCAGGAACTCGATCCGGAAGATCACATCGTTGTCTATTGCCACCATGGCGTACGCTCGATGAACGTAACCGCCTGGCTTCGCCAACAAGGATTCGAAAAAGCCCAATCTATGGCCGGCGGCATTGACGCCTGGTCGCGGAGAGTGGATCCGAAGGTGCCGGTGTAT
>QHZV01000172.1 GCA_003224785.1 Acidobacteriota bacterium | reverse complement strand
ATCAATTTGCCCAAAAGGAAACGTCTGCCAGAGCCCCCGATTGGGAGCACGAATGGGATCGTCGCCGGTAAAGAACTGCACCGCGTACTGCGTGGCGTAAGGATCGATCCACGCAATTCGGATCGCATCCACCATTTGTGGACTGTCTAGGTCGAAGAATACCCACTGCGGATGCAACGAGTCGTCCTCGCCGGTAAACGCCTTCGCGAGATATGGATTGCTCTTCCAATAGGTGTTCAGATCGCCGTCGGTCAGGCGCGAATAACCAACATTCTCGGTCCCATCGTCGCGCGTCACGCCACGATGCGGCAGCGGGTAGCCATAGCTGTATCGCAACATTTCCGTCGGTGTCGCGTCGCCAACAAAATAGCCCTTGCCGCTAGCGTCACTCCAGGTTCCTTTCGGATTCCAGTGCCAGGCTTCGGTGTAAAGTTCCGTGTTCTGCCGATACGTGACCGGCCCCCATCCCGCTTCGAGCACACGATCAATCACTGGTTTAGTGAACGCAGAATCAACTGTCTTCTGTGAAATACGATCGATTCCAGCGCCCAGAGCCTGGTTCGGAATGATCGTGTTCTTGACGTGACTGGGAGTGATGTCAACCGTGATGGTTTGCGCGGCACAACTGCCTACGGCGGCCAGGACGAGCGCGATCGCAGGAAGACCCCTTGCTCTCATTCACCCTCCAACGCAATGAGTTCCTCTTAAAAGCTAAATCTTGCTCCAAGCTGCAAGATGCGAGCATCCCTTGCCGCGGTGACAAGGCCGAGTGTGCCACCCTGATTCACTCCACCAACAAAGTTGGGATATCCATCGTTGATTTCGCTCTGCGGGTTGAGGAATTGCGCATGATTGAAGAGATTGAACGCCTCCAGGCGCAACTCTAAGGTTCTGTTTTCTGTGATCTTGGTCACCTTACCCAGCGTCAGGTCCCAATTGTTAAGCCCAGGCCCATGGAAAAAACGTCGGCGCGAGTTACCGAACTGGCCAATGTTCTCGTTTGTGAAGAGAGCAAAATTAAAATAAGGCTGCCCATGTCGTGGGTTCGTGTCGGCAAGCACCTTACCGCCGGCAAAGTTCGGAACGTCAACCGGAGCGGCATTCGCGCCAATCAAGGAATTGTCATCGTTCTCCGTCATCGTCACCGGCAAGCCAGTCGCGAAGCGCGTAATTCCAGAGAGAGTCCAGCCACTCGCCAACTTCCTCCCCCATCCCGAGGATGAACTGAGTAGTCGTTCGAATGGCAAAGCCCATTCGTAATTGATGACAAAATCTTGATTTACATCGAAATTGCAAAGGCTGATGCTGCGACTATGATCGAAAGGATAGATCGAGTCCTGAAGACCTGAGGCGTTGTCCATGCACTTGCTAAAGGTGTACGCCGCCAGGAAATTTAGAGATCCGGCACGGTGAGACACGCTGCCTTGCAGGGAGTTGTAACTAGAATTCGCCACGGTCCATGTCCACGGATTGGTGTCGAACAGCGGACCTAGCGGCCGAACCGATGTGATTGTCTGTCCAGTCGCCGTGATCCATGGCGTGCTCGTGCCCGTTTGGGTGACTGGATCATAAGAAAATGGTGGAGTCTCGCTGAAAGGGCCGCACGGTGGCGCACTGTTAGGGCCGAGATTATTTGGATCGCTCAGGAATAAACATAAGGCCTGATTCGCTGGATTTGCCTCCACTCCGCTGACCAGCCAATGACCCTGGTTGCCAACATAACTGACTGTGGCAACGGTATTCGAACTGAGCTGTCGTTGCACTGAAAGCTCGTAGTCCCCTGCATACGGCAGCTTGTTCTTGGAATAAAAAGACCAGTCGTACGAGAGAGGTTCGACTTGTCCCCAGGGGAAAGTAGTATCCGGATGGCTGGGCGAAACATTCGTTGATGGAAATGGGAGAGGGAAACGTTGTCCGACGTTCTGCCCACTGGAGCGTGTGATATAAGGCGCTTCGAGCAATGGGGGGTTGGCGCTTCCATAGTAGAGTCCGTACGGCGGATCTCCAACCTCTAGGAATTGAGACAGATCTTCGACCGAGGTATAAAAAGTCCCAAAGCCCACCCGAATGCTGGTGTGGCCTGCGCCGCCAAACAGCTTACCCAAAAATCCTGACGAAGCACTTGGAGAGTAGGCCAGCCCTAAACGCGGCGAAAAGTTGTGCCACTGTGTCGGTCCAAGCGTCCGGGGAACACCGGGATCGCCAGCAACAACGAATCCGAGCGGAGCACCAGGAAACTTTACCGACTGCGCTCCGGGAATGATGGTCTCAGTCTTGTTTTGCGTGTCGTACCAAGGCATGCTGGCCTCCCAGCGAAGGCCATAATTAAAAACCAGGTTCGATGTAACCCGCCAGCTGTCCTGACCGTACAAAGCATAGTATTTGCTGCGCGAGTCCAGAAGCTGAGGGCTGGCCTGGGTCAAGCCGTCAGGAGCGCCGATCAGGAAATCAGCAAAATCTATTCCGGTTTCGCCGCCACTGAATCCATATTGGCCGTTCTCTGCCGCAAGATTGCGTTCATTGATTTGATCGTAGTGAAATTGCCCACCGATCTTCAGATTGTGAGTTCCGTGCACCTTTGAGAAATTGTCGAGCACCTGATACGAGTTGTTGTATTGACGCGTGCTGACCTGCGGAACACCGATCGCGAAACTGTTGAAGGTAATGTAAGGCACCCCTTCAAGGTTAGGCGCGATCGGGCTGATTCCTCCCGGAGTTGTCCATGGCGTAACGAATCCCAATGCGGCCAAGCTATACGTTGGTCCAACGCCTCCCTGCGCTTCAGTAAAGTCCAAGGTGTTGCGAACATAACTCAATCGAATCTCATTAACTGAAAATGAACCGAAGTTTTTTGTGTGACCCAGGTTGATCAGTTGCGCGCGTCCGGATGTGGTGCCGTTATACGCAAAGCTGGCGGCAGGAACTGTCGCGCCACCGTTAGGGAATGGATCATTCAAGGAATAATCGTCATTGAAGTAGTAAAGGAAAAAGGAGCCCAGATTTGTGTTTTGGTCAATTCGAAAAGCGCCCTTGTCATCGCGGAGCTTCTGAGCGTACTTAGACGAATTGAAGAAGTTATTCGGGCCATTCGGTTGAGGAATCAGACCGAGGTTCAGCATGGCGGTTGCCACCGGTGACCAAGCCGCCTGAGGAATCACCGCATTGGGAAAAACACATCCACTTGAAGTACTGTTGCTCGCGCACCCAGGAAAGTAGTACGCCTCTCCGGGCAACACTGAATAACCCAGCCGATTCGAAAGGACATTGGCCCATGAATTCGGATTGCTAGCCACATCGCTATTCACGGCGCCTGAAATTGGGGAATCTGAGAAGTCACCGCCAAGATTTAGAAGCGAGGGGACCTGAGTATTTATGGTGGACGCCCTCGTCCGTCGCCAACCTTGGTAATCGACGAAAAAAAACGTCTTGTTTCGCTTGATAGGTCCACCGAACGTCGCCCCAAATTGGTTCTGCCGGAGGATCGGGACCTCTGTCGCAAAATACTTAGTTGCATCAAAAGAAGTGTTGCGCAGGAATTCGAACACGCTTCCGTGAAAGGCATTCGTGCCCGACTTGGTAACAACGTTGACCTGCCCCCCGCTATAATTCCCGTATTCGGCGTCAAAGTTATTGGTGATAATGCGAAATTCTGCGATCGAATCAAGATTGGGAATAATCGCTGCTCCGTTGGTCTTCCCTTCCTCCACGGTCGATCCGTTCACCATGAACCCGTTCGCGGCTTCACGCTGCCCGTTCACTGATTGGTTGCCTGAGTTGAGGTCACCGTCAACCGGCCGATCGTTGACCCCAGCCATGCCTGTGTCAGTCGAGTTGTATGGCGACACCCCGGGCTGAAGTGCAAGCAAGTCGGTGTAGGCTCGCCCATTTAGCGGCACTGCAGTCATGCTCTTGCCAGTAATGACTTCGCCCATCTGCGTACTCTCCGTCTCCACGTGCACAGCCGTGCTCGTCACCTCG
>QHZV01000171.1 GCA_003224785.1 Acidobacteriota bacterium | reverse complement strand
TTCTGTTTCTCAACGGCTATACCGGCCGGGCGATCATTTACTTCGTTATCTGGTTTCTTTTTGCGTACCTATTGAACCGCTTATCCAAACAGCAGGACAATCCGCCCGTCGAGAACCTGGCGCCACGCTTCCGCAGGATCGCTGCTCCGGGTCTGATCCTGTACGCATTCACCATCAGTTTTGCGGTGATTGTCGAACGCATTCTGTCGAATTATGAGCCCACGGCGTCGCTACTCAAAGCGAAAGAGGTCCACGACCACGGCAAGTTGATACTCACGTTCGTGATGCTGTGGGCATATTTCAGCTTTTCGCAATTGCTGATTATCTGGGCCGGGAACCTACCATCAGAGATAAACTTTTTCACGCGGCGTCTTTACTTAGGTTGGCAGATCGTGGCTCTGGCGCTGGTGGTCTTCCATTTCGCGGTCCCGTTCTTGCTGCTGCTCTCACGCCAATTCAAGCGCGATGCCAAGACACTAGTTTGGCTGGCGAGTTGGCTGCTGTTCATGCGCTTCGTTGATCTGTTCTGGTACATCGAGCCGAACTTCACTCAGAGATTGTCGTCGCTCAGTTGGATCCATCTGCTGGATATTGTCGTGCCGATCGCGATTGGTGGTATCTGGTTCGCAATGTTCTGGCGCAATTTGAGGTCGCGGCCGCTGCTGCCATTTTACGACCTGCACGCGCAGGAATTCCTTGAGTATGTGGGGGCGGCACATGACTGAGATCCATAAGGGAAGCCAGGGCCACCCGCAACCGAATGGCGGCTTCGAGCGCGAAGACCTCGGAGCGAAGCCCATCATCGCTTTCATCATTACCGTGGTGGTAGGCGGAATCTTTGTGTATTACGCGGTTTGGGGAATGTTCCACTTTTTGGACAAGCAACTCACTAAGGATGACCGTAGCCGCAGTCCGCTAGTGCAGGTCCAGACTGATACTCGTTCGATTCAGGCCGAGCAGATCAAAGTGTTCCCTGAGCCTCGCCTCGAAGACAACGAGCGCACCGAAATTAACGATACCCGCTACGCGGAAGAGCAGCGGCTCAATAGTTCAGGATGGGTGGACCAGAACGCGGGCGTGGCGCACATTCCGATTGAGCGCGCCATGCAGTTGACCGCGCAAAGGGGCTTGCCAACTACGCCGCAGCAGGGCACTGCCCCGCCATCAATCGTGGAAACAGGACGCGCGGCGGCGGCTCACGCGGATACGAGCAATACAGCGAAGTCAAACAAGAAGGGAAGCAAGCAGTGAGCAGTAGGTTTTACAATTCGATTCCTGGCGCATTCCTCGTCGTGCTGGCGTTGAGCTGCATAGCCTGCGCGCAAAGCATGACTGGCGGAATTTTGGGCCCGTCCGCTTCGGTGAAGCCACCCGGGCTCACGAACGTAGGAATCCAGCAGAACCTCAATCAGCAGATTCCTCTCGACCTCACGTTTCGCGATGAAACCGGTAAAGCTGTTCATCTGGGTGACTACATTGGCAAGAAGCCGGTGATCTTGAGCCTGGTGTACTACCGCTGTCCGATGCTGTGCAACGAATTGCTGGTCGGGCTCGAGAGCGCTCTCAAGGCGGTGAAATTTGATGTCGGCAAAGAGTTCGACGTCCTCACCGTCAGCTTCGACCCGAAGGACACTCCAGAGGTTGCTACAGCCAAGAAAGCCGAAATCCTCAACCGGTACAATCGCTCGGGTTCCGCGGACGGCTGGCATTTTCTCACCGGTCCGCAGGAATCCATTGCCGCGCTGACCAAAGCTGCGGGATTCCAGTATCAATACGATCCGAAAACCGGCCAGTTCGCGCACACAACTGCGATCATGATCCTGACACCGGAGGGCAGAATCGCGCAGTACTACTACGGCGTGGAATTTCCGCCGAAGGACCTGCGCCTGGGATTGATTCAGGCTTCCGAGAGCAAGATTGGAACGCTCGCCGATCAGGTGACTCTGTATTGCTATCACTACGATCCGAATACAGGTAAATACAGCGCGATCATCAGCCGCATAATTCAGCTTTCAGGTGGCCTGACCATTCTGGGTATTGGCACGGTGCTGCTGGTGCTGTTCCGTCGTGGTTCTGATTCAGACTACGGTTCCAGGAGGCGAAGCAGCTCTCATCAATATGTTCGATAATTTTCCACTTTGGCCGGCGGCGGCATCGTCACACGCGTTCTGGGAGGATGTCTTATACATCTTCCTGATCGTGGTCTGCGTGGCCATGACCCTCCTCATCTTCACGGCGGTGGCAGTTTTTGCTACGAAGTATCGGCGGCGCCATGGGCGCGAGGCCACACAGATCGAAGGCTCGCTGCTGCTGGAGATCGGCTGGACGGTGATTCCGCTTGGCATCATGATGGTGATGTTCGTGGGCGGCGCGGTACTTTACTTCCAGATGCGCACGCCGCCACGCGACGCTGCCGAAGTTTATGTCGTCGCAAAGCAGTGGATGTGGAAACTGCAGCACACCGAAGGGCAGCGCGAGATCAATGAACTGCACGTACCTATAGGCCGCGATATCAGGTTGATCATGACTTCGCAGGACGTGATCCACAGTTTTTATGTCCCCGCATTTCGCATCAAGATGGATGTCATCCCAGGCCGTTATACGACCATGTGGTTCCGGGCAACGAAAACGGGGACCTATCATCTTTTCTGTGCGCAATACTGCGGCACTATGCACTCCGGCATGATCGGTCAGGTAGTGGTCATGGAACCGAACGATTACCAGGCTTGGATGTCGGGCGGTGCGGTAGCCGGCTCGCTGGCGCAGAACGGCCAGCAGTTGTTCCAGCAGTTTGGATGCTCAACGTGCCATCGCTTTGACGTGCAAGGCCGGGGGCCGAACCTAATGGGACTGTTTGAGAAGCCGGTGCAGCTCGATGATGGACGTACGGTAACCGCTGACGAAGACTACATCCGCGAATCCATTGTAAATTCGCAGGCAAAAGTTGTTTCTGGATTCGCACGACCGTCGATCATGCCGGTTTTTCAAGGTCAGGTCAGTGAGGAACAATTGAACGCGCTCGTGGCTTACGTTAAATCGTTGGCTCCGGCGCCTACCGGGCAGGCAGGAACGCCAGAGTTGAAGAACCCCGGCACCGAACCGCAGAGCCCAAAGTAGGTAGGGAAGTGAAGGAACAGCAATGGCGACTCTAGCAGTAAGTGAAGAACGGAAAAATTACCTGAATGCCGAGTACGGCATACGCTCGTGGCTCTTCACCACAGACCACAAACGCATTGCGTTACTCTATTTGATCTCGATCACGTTCTTCTTCTTTGTTGGCGGGTTTGCAGCGTTACTGATCCGGCTTGAGTTGCTGACCCCCGCCGGCGACTTGCTCACTGCTGATGCCTACAACAAAGCCTTCACCATGCACGGGCAGGTGATGGTCTTCTTTTTCCTGATTCCTTCAATTCCGGCGGTCCTGGGAAATTTCCTGATTCCGATGATGATCGGCGCGAAAGACCTGGCCTTCCCGCGCATTAATCTCATCAGCTGGTACATCTACATCATTGCTGGAATTCTCTACATTCACTGCCTCGTGACTGGCGGGGTTGATACCGGTTGGACCTTTTATCCAACGTTCTCAACCGAATTCAGCAATACAAAAGTAATCGAAGCGGGGCTGGCAATCTTTATATCCGGATTTTCGTCTATTCTCACCGGATTGAACTTTGTGGTGACGGTACATCGCATGCGCGCGCCGGGAATGACCTGGTCACGGCTACCGCTGTTTGTATGGTCGCATTACGCCACCAGCATCATCATGCTGCTCGGTACACCGGTGATCGCGATCACCCTGGTGCTGGTAGTTCTGGAACGGGCGCTGAATCTGGGCATTTTCGATCCGACGCGCGGCGGCGATCCCGTTTTGTTCCAGCACTTGTTCTGGTTCTATTCCCATCCCGCGGTTTACATCATGATTCTGCCTTCGATGGCGGTGATCAGCGAGATCGTGCCTTGTTTCTCGCGCAAGCGCGTAT
>QHZV01000170.1 GCA_003224785.1 Acidobacteriota bacterium | reverse complement strand
TTCACGGAACGCGGCAGCAGAAATTCCTGCTCATCTTCGCACCGGTCGTCGCGGCGAGGAAGACGCATATTTCTATCTACGAGCGGGTGGATACGTGATGGTCGCGAGGAACTACCGCACGGCGCGGCATCACGGTGAGATTGATCTGATCGGATGGGATAAAGACGTACTGTGTTTTGTCGAGCTGAAGACGCGCACGACTCGCGCCGTTAAACCAGCGGAAGCTGCAGTGGATCGCAAGAAGCGGCGCGACTTGAAAATCGTTATTCGCGATTACCTGCGATCGATTCCGGCAAAACAGTCCTCCGAACCTCCGCAATGGAGGTTTGATGTGGTCACGGTGTATTACGACCAGAGTTCTGGACGTCCGACTTTCGAACTATTTCAGAATGCGGCACTCTCGTCGTAAAATGAACTTACCCGGGTGGCAGCGGGTGGAGGAAACGATTACTTGCCCGAACTCAGAAAAGATCCCATTGTCGGGCGCTGGGTCATTATTTCGACCGACCGCGCCAAACGTCCCACCGACTTCACCCGTGATTCAGTGAAGATGAAGGGCGGATTCTGCCCCTTCTGCTCCGGCAACGAAGGTAAGACGCCGCCTGAGATCCAGGCTTATCGTCCTAATCAGAACGGTGGCGGCCCGCCCCAGCGCGACACGCCGGGTTGGACTGTGCGCGTTGTTCCGAACAAATTTCCTGCGCTTGGCATCGAAGGAAATCTCGACCGCCAAGCCGAGGGCATGTTCGACAAAATGAATGGCGTGGGCGCGCACGAGGTCATTATTGAAACCAATGACCACAACGCGACGCTGGCGACGCTTCCGCCTAAGAAGATTGAAGACGTGCTGTGGGCATTCCGCGACCGGATTCTCGACCTGAAGAAAGATCGCCGACTCAAATACATTTTGATTTTCAAGAACCATGGCGAGGCCGCGGGGGCTACGCTGGAGCATGCCCACTCGCAACTGATTGCATTGCCGGTGGTGCCGATCTACGTGGCTGAGGAAATCGAAGGCGCCAAGCAGTACTACATCTACAAAGAACGCTGCGTTTTTTGCGACATCGTGCGCCAGGAAGTGGAAGCCGGCGTACGCGTGGTTGCGGAAAATGAAGACTTCCTGACCATCGCACCGTACGCTCCACGCTTTCCATTTGAGACGTGGCTTTTGCCGAAGCAGCATGAGTCGGCATTTGAGAATTCGTCATCGCACGTATTCGAGAATTTGGCAAAGGCGATTCACACGCTGCTGAACAAAGCCAACCGCGTGCTCGATGATCCGCCGTACAATCTGGTGATCCACAGTTCGCCGACGCAGGATTCGACGAACGACCACTATCACTGGCACATCGAATTCATGCCCAAGCTCACGAAAACGGCGGGCTTCGAATGGGGCACGGGCTTCTACATCAATCCAACGCCGCCCGAAGAAGCTGCGAAGTTCTTGCGAGAAGCCACAGTGGAAGAACCGGTGACTGCGGGGGTTTAGAGTGACCTTGCAGGAGTTTCGTGAGTCGCTCTCAGGCAACGCGCCGCCTGCGCCGGAGAATTTGGCTCTGACTGGCTTGTGGTGGGACGCCAAAGGCGATTGGACTCGCGCGCATGAATCTGCCCAGCAGGATGAAGGCTCCGCCGGCGCTTGGGTGCATGCCTATCTGCATCGCAAAGAGGGCGACGCTTCGAATGCGAGATATTGGTACGACCGGGCAGGGAAGCGGCCGTCAAACTTGCAGATAGACGCGGAGTGGGAAGAGATTGCAGATGCCCTGCTAAAGTCAACGTGAGTACGCGGACAACAGTGTCCGCGCCACACGGACAATTACTGCGAGTCCTGGTGCTCCTCATGCCAGGCCATTTGAATGGCCTCCAGCTTCCCTTCATTCGATTTCTTGGGATCGTCCTTGAACTCCGGCAGCTCCGTGACATAGCGGTGCAGATCGGTGTAACGGACGGTGAGCGGATCGGTGTCGGGATGTTTTTCAGACAAAAGGATGCCAATGTCTTCGGCATCGTCCCAGGTCAGGTCTTTGGGCATGTGGACTCCCTGAATAAAGACAGTTTCTGGAAACTGTGAAACCCTGAAACCAGCTCTAGTGCTCTTCGGAAATATAGTTTCGATTCCACGCAGGAATCTCTACCACAACCTTCCCGGGCTTGGTGATCACAGCCTGACATCCTAAACGGGAGTTGAGTTGTAGATCGGCGGCCATATCGAGGCGGTCGGCTTCGTCGTCGTCCATCTCCGAGAGATTTGACGCGCCCTCTTTGACCCACACGTGACAAGTGGTGCAGGCGCAGTTGCCCCCGCAAGCGTGGTCGAGGCGGATGCCATTATTCAAAGCAACATCGAGTATGGACTGCTCTTTCCCGTGATCCTTATAAGGGAGTTGGCCATGCTCAAACTGCACCGTCTTGCCCTCAGGCAGGAAAACCAGTTCGACGCTGTTTTCTCCGGGAGGATCGATCGTTGCGGTTCCCGCGGATTGTGTTTTTTCTTCAGCCATCAATGCTCCTACTCGAAATCTGCTTTCGCAATTGGATGAGAAGATTGCGGGCCTTTTCCGAGGCTGGCATCATCCATGTTCTTGCCTTTTAGCGCGGTGGCGACGGCGGTGTCCATCATCAGTTCCGCCAGGCGCATGGTTCCTTGATTGAGCGCGTCAATAGCTTTTCGAATGTCCGCATAGTCGTCCAATTTCTCAGTTTCGCGCAACACCCGTTCCAGTTCCTGGATGCGCTGCTGATCGTCTCGCAGCAGTTCATCCCAGGCGGGGCTGTTCTTTCCTTTTTCCAGGGCTGCGAGGATGGTCTGTGCCTCGTTTCGCGCCTCGATGAGCTGACGCTGGCGAAAGTCTTCTTCCGCCTGATCGAAAGAATCAAGTATCATGCCCTCGACTTGCTCGTCCGTCAACCCATAGCTCGGCTGGACTTCGATCTCAGCTTCCTTGCCACTGCGCTGCTCGCGTGCAGTCACGTGCAGAATGCCGTTCGCGTCAATCAGAAATTTCACCTCGATGCGCGGCATGCCGGCTGGCATCGGCGGAACGCCTTTTAAGTCGAAACGTGCGAGCGATCGGCAGTCCTTGGCCAGTTCGCGCTCGCCTTGCAGTACGTGAATGGCAACGTTGGTCTGGCCCTCCACTTGAGTTGTGTAATGCTGCGTCGCAGAGGCCGGAATTGTGGAATTGCGCAAAATGATTTTATCGGTCACGCCACCGGCCACTTCGATTCCAAGCGAGAGCGGCGTGACGTCCAGCAAAAGCATGTCCTGCGTGGCTTCAGAGCGGCCGGAGAGAATGTTCGCCTGGACAGCCGCGCCTAGCGCCACCACTTCATCAGGGTTCAGGTCAATGTGCGGCTTACGTTGAAATAATCCTTCAACGAGTGCACGGACCTTCGGAATCCGAGTGGAGCCTCCGACCAGGACGACTTCATCAATTTGCTCGGGCCTGAGATTTGAGTCTTTGAGTACTTGCTTGCAAGGACCGACAG
>QHZV01000169.1 GCA_003224785.1 Acidobacteriota bacterium | reverse complement strand
CGGCCCGATCACGCGGTACTTTGCGATAGGGTGAGGATCACCCTGCACCATCTTCCGCTGACTCGCCGGACGAATTTCGTCACCCCGCCACTGTCCCCAGGCAATGAAGAATTGCTGGTCAGGCGTAAAGCCGTCGAGAGTTGGTTGTGCGTGCTGCTGTTTCGCTTTTTGAAATGCCAGGTAGGCGATTTTGGCGCCCGCAAGATCTCCAATGCTTTCGCCGAGCACCAGCTTGCCATTGTGGTGAATGTTAGGTTCGATGAAATAGTTGTCGAACTGATGGGCAACGCATGCGGTGCGCGATTGAAAGTTTTTTGAGTCCTCAGCAGTCCACCAGTTGTTGAGCCGGCCCTGCGCGTCGAATTGCGCTCCTTGATCGTCGAAACCGTGGCTGATTTCGTGTCCCATGACGACGCCGATCGATCCATAATTCACGGCATCCACTGCATTCACGTCGAACGCCGGCGGCTGAAGGATGGCGGCAGGAAACACGATTTCATTAAGCAGCGGGTTGTAGTAGGCGTTCGAGGTTGGAGGCGTCATTCCCCACCGGCCGCGGTCCGTCGGCCTGCCGATGAGGGCCCACGTATCTTTTTCTACGTTCCACTTCGCCGCCGCCTCCTCATTGTTCCAGAAAGATTCCCGGCTGAGCGGAATGCTGCTGTAGTCCTTCCATTTATCCGGATAGCCAATCTTGGGATTGAATGTCGAAAGCTTTTCCAGCGCTTTTTTCTTGGTCTCTGGGCTCATCCATTCGAGACCTTCGATGGTGTCATGCATCGCGGAGAGAATGTTGCTCACCATCACTTGCGCGCGGGCTTTTGCGTCCTCGGGGAAATATTTTTCAACATACATTTTGCCAAGCGCTTCGCCTAGCAACTGGTCGGTAGATTCAGCGCACCGTTTCCAGCGGGGCTTTAATTCTTTCGCCCCGCTCAAATATGCACCGTAGAAAGCAAAATTCTCATTCACGAAAGCGTCGGAAAGCACGTCCGCCTGGCCGTGCAGCAATTGCCATTTCAGGTAGGTCTTCCAGTCGGGTAATGAAATTTCGCGAAGCTGGCGATCAACTTCGGCCATGAATTTCGGCTCGGAAACGTTGAGATCCACGCGCGGAATATTTGCAGCAGAAAAGTATGTGTCCCACTCAAATGTGGGCACCATCTTTTTGAGATCTGCGAACGAGGTCTTGTGATCGGTCTGCTGCGGATCTCGCAAAGCCACATTGTCGAGCGAGTTTTCCGCCAGCTTTTTCTCTAGTTCGAAAACAGTTTTGGCAGCGGCCTTCGCCTTCGCGTCCTCGTAGCCTGCCAACTTGAACATGTTTTGGACGTGGACTAAATACTTTTCGCGCGCTTCCTGAAACCGCGGCTCGGTTTTGAGGTAATAATCGCGGTCAGGCAGTCCCAATCCACTGGCAAAAATTTTGGCGATGGTCTGGGATGGATTGTGGTTGTCGGATGCCGAGACCAGGCCGAAAGGCACAAAAATGCCAAGCTGGTGCAGGCGGAAAATCATTTTCTGCAGGTCGCGACCATTCTTCATCGCTTCAATGTCGCGGAGCATGGGCTGTGCCGGGGTGATTCCGAGTTTATTGACGCGGGACTCATCCATGCACGAGCCGTAATAGTCCCCGACCAGTTGCTCGACGCTGCCTCGCGGCCAGTCGGTGCGGCTGGAAACGTCATCCAGAATGACCTTTAGTTGATCTTTGGCCTTCTCGCCGGCTTGCCATCGGCGGCTCCAGCGATCCATATACGCGGGAATTGGATTCTGCGAGCGCCAAGTGCCGTTTGAGTACTGGAAAAAGTCGGTACAGGGATCGGCGTTGCGATCAAGATCGCCAACCTGGATTCCATGTTGTTCGGCGTGGGCGAACAGTGAGAAGTAAAGAGTCATGGAGAGCAGAAACGCACAACGACGCATGAAGGTCTCCTGCGAGCGGAAAATATTGTTGCAGTGGGAGATGAGCTTGGTCAAACAGGGTTAGACGAACGTACTCCGGAAAGGTGATAAGGATTCTACGCGCAAAGGCTACATCAGCCACAACGCATCCACATCCACAATCACATTCGTAGGCGGTATGCCTTCTTTAGCCGCCTGAGCCAGCATCGCGCGCAATACGCTATTCAGCTTTTGCCGGCTCGCGGACTTCAAAATGAAATGGTAGCGATAATCGCGCTTGAGTCGTTCGATGGGCGCGGCAGCGGGACCGAGCACACGCACTCCTTCGTGACGCGTTTTTTCGAACCAGCGGCCCAGCGCGCCCGACCACTTGAGCACATCATCCAGTTTGCCGCTGCGAACCATTACGTTGGCGAGCGAGCTGTAAGGTGGATAGTGCATCCAGCTGCGAAAACGAAGTTCTTTGTCGTAAAATCCCGCGAAATCATGGTGCGCTGCATATTGGACCGCATAATGATCGGTAAAATATGTTTGCAAAATTACTTTCCCGGGAGTATTTCCTCGACCGGCCCGGCCAGCGACTTGGGTGAGCAATTGAAAGGTGCGTTCGGCGGCGCGGAAATCGGGTAAGCCTAACGCCATATCGGCGCCGACGACTCCGACCAATGTCACGCTGTGAATGTCGTGCCCTTTGGCGATCATCTGGGTTCCGACCAGCAGATCTAGCTCGCCGGCGTTCAAGGCGCTCAATGCGCGCTCGAAATCGGCGTGGCTGCGGACGGTGTCGCGGTCGAGCCTCGCGATCCGTGCCTGCGGAAACAATCCGTGCAGCAACTCTTCCAGCTTTTCTGAACCAGTCCCCAGAAAATAGACGTACTCGCTCCCGCATGAGGCGCAATGCCTCGGCACCGGAGCCATGAATCCGCAGTAATGGCATTCCATGCGGCGATTGCTCTTGTGGTGAGTAAGCGCGATCGCGCAGTTCCGGCATTCAAGCTTTTTGCCGCAGGTACGACACAAGACGACGGGAGAGTATCCGCGGCGATTGAGCAACACCATGGCTTGCTCTTTGCGCTCCAGCCGCAGGCCAATTTCTTCAATTAGCTTGCGCGAGATGACCTGCTCGTTGCCGGTCTCCTGAAATTCCTGACGCATGTCCACCAATTCAACTTCCGGCAGCGGACGTTTCTCCACCCGGTCGGGCATTTCGAGCAGCGCATAACGGTTTCTTTTTGCGTTGTAGTAGGACTCCAGCGATGGTGTTGCCGACCCCAGCACGACGACTGCGTCATTGAATTTCGCGCGCATCACGGCGACGTCGCGAGCATGATAACGCGGCGTTTCTTCCTGCTTGTAGGAAGAGTCCTGCTCCTCGTCCACAATGATCAACGCAAGCTTTGAAACCGGAGCAAAGACCGCGGATCGGGTCCCCACAACGGCACGCGCTTCCCCGTGCCGGATGCGATGCCAGTGCTCGGCGCGTTCTTTGTCGGAAAGACCCGAGTGCAGAATGGCTACTTCGTTTCCGAAGACGTGGTGAACATCGGCGGCGACAGCTGGCGTCAGTCCAATCTCTGGGACCAACAAAATTGCCGAGCGCCCCGCATCAAGCACGGATTTCATTGCCGCCAGATAAACCGCGGTCTTGCCGGATCCAGTTACGCCATGCAGCAAAATCCCGGCATAAGTATGCGCATCTACAGCAGTACGAATTTTTTCCAGCGCAGACCGCTGTTGCGAGTTGAAATCGAGGTCTGCGCGAAGCCCTCGTCCGGGAAGCGCCGGGCGCGCGAAATCGATCGGCTCTTCGAGGATTTCGATTATTGCGCGCTTCACCAGTGTGCTTAGCGTCGTCCTCGGCACATCTAATTCGCGGAGGTCATCTACGACAAGGCGGCCTCCGGCTGACGACAGCGCCTCTACCAGCAATCGCTGGTTTGTATTCAACTTTCCCTCGGCGGTTTTAAGTTGCGCCACTTGCCGGGTGCGGACGGCATTGGTGCGGTGCGAAACGTCGAACCGTGCAATCCATTTTTTTCGCAGCATTCCCGTAAGAATGTCCAGCGACGCCCGAGTTGCCGAGCGCAGCGCTGGTTCGAGGGCGTTGTCACGAGCGGACAGATAATTGAGCACGCGATATTCAGCGTCTTGATCTTCAGGCGTTCGCCTCGAGCGCGCCGACGAGCCCGAATTCCCCGCCAAATGTAACGCCGTGTGCCCCTC
>QHZV01000488.1 GCA_003224785.1 Acidobacteriota bacterium | reverse complement strand
CGCCGTGGATCGAATTGAGGTCTTCAATATCGGGGCGCCACTGGTGCCGGTAATGGTCATTGTGACAGCGGCAGTTGGAATCCCATTGCGCCTCTATTTGCTTTCCGCAGTAGGTTTCGATCACCAGCAACTCGGCGTCAAATTCCACAAGATTTTTTTGGGTGTTCTGTTTCTCGATCTGCTCTGGGCAATCGCGCCATTCTTGATTGTAGAAAAAATAGGTTTCGGTCCGGCTTTCGGATCAACCGCAACTCTGCTCTATGTCCCCTTCGCCGAACGAACACTTGTGCGAATGGCGTATTCGCATCCAGGATCTACCGTCTCAAAAACGTGACCTACTTCAGGTCAGCCTCATCTTTATCCGGATTGTAGAAAAAGGTGAAACGCAGCCCAAGATACTGTCCGTGGAACTCGCTCGGAAGAGGTGGAAAAGGATTGGAAGCGGTGATTCCGCCGTAGGCTGCGCGGTCGAGCGCGACGTCTCCCGATCCGAAGATATAGCGTAGCCCGGCAACCTGGCCGTTCTTGGTGATGGCAAAGTCAATCGTCACCTTGCCCTTTTTGAGCAGCGGCGCCATCGCCGACTCGGGAATGATGTTGTACCAGTTATGCTTCACGTCGTGCAGAACCCGTTGCAGGTATGGACCAAAGTCCACGCCTTGCGTATCGGTTTAGACCGAGATCGCCGCCGTCACCGGCATATTTGCTTCGCGATTCCGCAGCCGCCCGGGTCGCTTCCTCAATCGCTCTCCCCGCCGACATGCCTTGCGTACTGAAGCTCGGCTTCGGGGTCACCGGGGGATTCTGCAGCTTGGCTACCTGGGCCGGCGGCGGAGGCTGCTGCTGTTGCGGAGGCGCTTGCTGCTGTGGCGCCGGGCTTTGGGCTTGTTGCGGAGCTTCCTGCTTTGGCTCAGGAGGGGCAGTCGGTCCCGGGCTGCCGGCCCGCGAAGCATCAAGTAATTTCTTCAACTGCTCGCGATTCAACTTCGGCTGCTTCGACATCGCAACCCGGTTCTTGTCCGACATCTGGTTCGTCTGCGGACGCTGTACCTTTTGTGTGTCCGGAGGCGCAGTCAGGAAGGTCAGTTCTTTCTGCTGATTGTTCGCGGTATTCACTCGCATGACGACGCGATGCGGGAGATACTTTTCAAATTTCGGAAGACTCAGAATCAGCAGCAGCACGACGGCGTGCGCGAACAGCGACATCCAAAACGCTTCCCGCTTGCGCGAGCGCGCGAGATCGTCCTGCGCCTGGATCAACAGCGTAGGGAAGTCGTGCATCTGGCTGTACGCCGATTCCCAATGCTCCGGATCGTAAAGGTCAGGCTCTCGGGGAGGCTGGACCGGAGGCGGTGGGTCCTGCAAAGACGGAATTTGTGTCAAAGCCATTGACTGGTAACTGAGATGCGCCTGCCCGGCGGCTTCTTTTGCTTATTCTCTCATCTTTCTTGCCCGCCGCAAAAATTCTGACAGTACAAGTACTTACGAGGGGAATACCTGTCACGTAGCCGCTTGTCTCAGGCAAATATAGGCATCTGCGCTCGGCATTCAGAAAGCAAGCCCTTGGAACACCGGCAGCAGCACGCGAGTATTCCCTGAATCCAGCATAAGTAGCACCATACGACCAACAGCTACACACTGCCACAGTCCTCCTAGGGGAGGACTACGCAGGGGGCAGTTTGGCGCCAGCCCCCACTTATGCGAGCCAGGGCCCGGGAATGCGACAGTCCCGGAGGGGCGGAATATATTAGCCCAGGGCGTAAGCCCTAGGTAGGATGCGAAGCAAACCAGAGCCCGCTTCAGCGGGACAATTTCGTTCTCCCACCGCTCGAAATCTTCTTGTTGAACGCATGATGTTCCGGTGCCGTCCCTTCGGGACTCGTCCTGGTCTCAAGCCTAACCAGGGCTTACGCCCTGGGCTAACATATTTTGCCCCTTCGGGGCTTTGTCCATGCAAATTCGTACTAATTTATACAAATCTGTGGCCGAGGTTCCGCGTACCGTACAAGGCTATACCCCTACACGCGGCCTGAGCTGTCAACAAATGTAAGACTTGTCAGAGGGCGGGAGCCCCAACCTTCAGGGTATGTTGCTGAATCTGGGAGAGGATTTCCAACGCCGTCGCCAGCGCGCGGCGTCCAACTTCCAAAGGGACGATTGGATTATTTCGCGTCCGGACCGACTGCAGGAATGACCGGATTTCCGCCCGCAGCGGTTCTTCCTGCTCGGCTTGTGGCTTGAAGACTTTGATCTCTGGATTTGCCGACGGCTCGCCCTTGCCGGTGCCGACGGTGAACACCATCACATCCTGCCTGCCGTAATCGATAGAAATATATTGGCGTGGCTGGAAGAACCGCAGCTTGCGGACCCGCTCGGTCGAGACTCGGCTCGCCGTAAAGTTGGCCACGCATCCCGACTCGAATTCGACGCGAGCGTTGGCGATGTCCACTTTATCGGAAAGAATCGGAATACCGGCGGCGCGGATTTCCCTCACCGGCGAATTGACAAACGAAAGTACGGCATCAAGATCGTGGATCATCAAGTCCAGCACGACGTCCACATCGAGCGAACGTGGCGTAAACACGCTCAACCGGTG
>QHZV01000168.1:3324-7309 GCA_003224785.1 Acidobacteriota bacterium | reverse complement strand
GGTTACGGGGCAGTGCCTTTCTATTGATGGCGGCGTCTCGTGTACGGTCCTGCCGGAAACAGAATAGTCCTGTTTGGTGTCGAGTATGTCCACGATCCTAAGCTTGGCTGAATTAGCGGAAAGTGTTCCAGGCGGAGTTCGGCTGGGAATTGGCGGTGTGCACCTATCGCGCCTGCCGATTGCTCTTATCAGGCGAATTCTGGCCGGCGAGAAAAAAAATTTTGTGTTCATCAGTTGGGGCGGCGGCCTGCCGCTCGAACTATTCCTCGAAGCTAACGCGGTTCGGAAGCTGATATTTTGCTTTTCCAGCTTGGACATCTTCGGACTGGCTCCCAAATTCCGCGAAGCGCTGGAACAGAACAATATCGAGATCGAAGAATGGAGCGCTTTGGCTATGGCGCAGGGACTCCACGCCGCGCATTTCAATCTCCCCGAAATGCCGTTTCAGGTTCCGGTCGGTTCGGATTTAATGAGGACCGGTACGTTCTGGAAGGAAACTGTATCGGCGTTTACTGGCGAACCAGTCGCACAGGCTCGCCGGCTTGATGTAGATGCGTTGCTGCTGCATGCGCAGCGTGCGGATCGTGCCGGCAATATCGAGATTCAAGGGGCGCGCGGATATGATCTCGCATTGCTCGGTGCTTCCAAGAAAGTCTTCGTGACCGCGGAAGAAATCGTGGATGTTGGAAAACTTGGAGCGGCCCGTTCCTTCCTTGTACCGAAAGAGTTCGTGACTGCTATTGCTGAAGTTCCGTGGGGAGCGTATCCGACCTCCTGCTTGCCGAACTACTCGACGGACTATCAGGAGTTATTGCGTTACGTCGAAACCGGGCAGCGCAATTCGAAAATACAAGAGAGGAGTGCTCCGCCGGAAAACAGAAACGGCAACGCTCTTCGGGCCGAACCGGAAGCGACGAGAAAAACATTCTTATCCACTTGTGCTCGGACTTGTAGTTCAGCTCTCACCCCAAGCATTCTTTTATTTCATCAAATCGGTTCGTCTAGCTCTGAATGGACCATAGACGAACTTATGGCCGTGTGCTTGTCACGTGAATACGACAATTCCAGCATTTGCTCTGTCGGCTCCGTTTCTCCGCTTGCGATGGTTTCATATTTGCTCGCTAAGAAAACACATGCTCCGGAGCTGACCATCATTGCGCTCAATGGCGGGTTCATCGATATCGACTTTCATCCAATGTCGCTCACTTTAGCCGAGCCGCTGGAATTCCACACCGCAAAGGTTTGTTGGGGGGCTGATGAAACTTACCACTGGTACTACCAGCAAGGGCGCATCACTCATGAGGTGATCACAGTTGCGCAAGTGGATGTGCATGGCCGGACCAACAATGCGTGGATCAAAAGCAAAGGCAAGGTGCTCCGCTTGCCAGGGCAGGGCGGCATGGCGGATGTTGCAAACCTGCACAAGAATTTCATCTTGTATCTCACGCGGCATTCACCCGAGCGATTTATCGGAGTAGTGGAATTTTGTACTGCATCGCGTAGTTTGCTGACTGACGACGAACGGAAACAGGCCTGGCTTCAACCGGGCGAGGTGCGGCTCATCAGTGATCTCGGAATGTTTGAACTCGATCCTACGGAAAAGATCTTTCGCCTCATCAGCATTCATCCGGGTGTCACGCTGGATGATATTCGAACGCGGACTGGCGGAGAGTTTCTCATCGCGGATCCACTACCGCGAACTCAGACTCCAAGCGAAAACGAGTTGCGCCTGATCCGCGAAGAGGTTGATCCCTTTGGGATTCGGCAACTTGAATTCGTACCGAGCCGCGATCGTGTTGCATTGATCCAACGCATTCTCGATGCGGAGGCGAATTTGGTTCGCGAGCTAGAAGCCTCGTTGCCTGCACGTTCTGAACCGCTACCAGTGATTACTTAGTAGACAGGAGAAAGGAAATTGAGCGGAGTTCTACAAGGACTGCGAATCGCAGATTTCAGTCAACTGGTTCAAGGCCCAAATGCAACGCAGATGCTCGCGGACATGGGCGCAGACGTAGTCAAGATTGAACCCCTTCAGGGCGATTGGCAGCGTAACTGGTCGCTGCGCGATGCTTATATCAACGGCGAAAGCGTGTCGTTCCTTACATTTAACCGGGGAAAGAGAAGTATTGCTCTAAATCTCAAGCATCCGAGCGGCAAAGAAGCCGCGCTGAAAATCATTCAGTCCAGTGATGTCTTGCTTGAGAATTTTCGCCCGGGTGTAATGGACCGGCTTGGGCTCGGATATAAATTTCTTTCAAGCGTCCATCCCAAATTGATCTATTGCGCGAGCTGTGGATGGGGTCAGGACGGGCCTTATATCACGCGCCCGGGCCAAGATCTCCTGGCGCAGGCAATGGCAGGAGTTCTCTACTTGAACGGAAAAGCCGGCGACCCGCCAACTCCCGTTGGCATGGGTGTTGCGGACATCACCGCTTCCTTTCACATTGTGAGCGCGATCTTAGCCGGAATATACCATCGCGATCGCACCGGCGAGGGTCAACGAATCGATATCAATCTGCTGAACTCGGTTTTGAGTTTGGCCACGCAGGAGGCAACGCTGTATTTCAATACTCGCAAGGAGCCGGAGCGGAGTGAAGCGGGTATTGGACATCCGTGCGTTGGTGCCCCGATGGGCGTTTACCGAACGCGCGATGGTTATATTGTGGTTGCCATGATGCCACTGGGGAAAGTTGCAGAGCTTATCGGAATAGAAGGATTCGAGGGCAATGATTCACGAAACATGCTGGAGAATCGCGATGAAGTGAAACGAAAGCTGGAGCCGGGGTTTGCGAAAAAAAATACGGCAGAGCTGATCCAAATCTTTATGCAGGCAGATATCTGGGCGGCGCCGGTGAACAACTTTCCAGCCATGGAATGCGACCCGCAAGTGCAGCACAATGGGACGATCGTCGAATTTGCGCATCCGAAAGTGAAGCAGTTTCGCACCATCGGGCCACCAATAAAATTCAGCCGCACTCCATCTAGCGTGAAGCGGCCACCATTGCTCGGCGAGCACAGTCGAGAAATCCTGAAGGAAATTGGCTATGCCGAAAGCGAGATCGAACAATTTTCTCGCGACGGAGTGATTGCACAGAATGCGGGGTAAACCGACGAAGACTCTGCGCGGCCTCACCTGGAAACATGATCGCGGTCTCGCACCGTTGTTGGCGACATCACAGCGTTTTTCGGAACATCACCCCGACGTTGCTATTCAATGGGAAACGCGCAGCCTGCAGGAATTTGGTGAAGCTTCCATCCAAACAGTAGCTGAATGCTATGACCTGGTCGTGATCGATCATCCGTTCATGGGAGAAGTGGCACACGAAAAGTGCTTTCTGTCACTTGACCAGCACTTCACGCACGCTCAACTGGAGGAACTTAAGCGCGATAGCGTAGGCCCTTCCTATGTAAGCTACTGCTTTGAAGATCACCTGTGGGCTCTGCCCATTGATGCCGCCGCACAGGTCGCTGGCTACAGAGCGGACCTGTTGCAGGCGAATGGGTTCAAGGTGCCGCAGACGTGGGATGAGGTGTTGGAGCTCGCAACATTCCGACGAGGTTTTGTCACGCCAGCGCTATTGCCCCTGGATTCACTCATGTGCTTCTTCACAATGTGTGCCAACTTGGGCGAGCCTCCTTTCACGGAAAACGGCAAGGTGGTGTCGAGAGATATTGGAGAGCAAGTTCTCGAGCGCCTGCGTTTCCTGGCTGAGCACGCCGCGGACGGGGCGTTGTCAGCGAATCCCATCGCCATTTGGGAACGGATGAGTTCTTCGGACGATGTAGCTTATTGTCCGCTGGCATTCGGTTATTCCACTTACGCAAGGAGCGGATATCGCGTGAAATTAATTTCATTCGGAGCGATACCTTCAAGCGGTCGCGGCCCAAAAGGAGCCACTTTAGGCGGAGCGGGATTGGCCATATCGGAAAAATGCGAACACCGGGATGTTGCCCTTGAGTACGCGTTCTGGGTTGCTGGGAAGGA
>QHZV01000168.1:0-3284 GCA_003224785.1 Acidobacteriota bacterium | reverse complement strand
AAAACCGCATGGCTCGATCCCCCAGCCAACGAATTAACGAATGGCTACTTTTCCGCAACGCTTCCCGTAATGGAGAATGCCTGGTTGCGTCCGCGTTTCGCCGGGTTCGAAAGGTTTCAGCTTGCTGCACTGACGACTATCGGTGAATTCCTGAGGTCTGAGAGATCCTGCCGCGAAACACTCACCCAACTGGACGAGCATTGGCAGCGGATGTCAGTTGTGAAAAACGAATTGTAATCAGCTATTTTGCCAAAGGCGAGAGCGGGATCTTTTTACCAACGACGTATCCAAACGCGCCTAAATCGGCAGATACGCGTCCCGAATAAAGCGAAAACCAGGTCTTTTCCGGACCCAGCAAATTTTGGACTGCATAGTAGTCCATCACCGGCAGGTCAACCGTGACGTGTACGTTTCGATTCGAGAGATTGATAATCGCAAGAATTTCTGAGTTTCCAAGCTTACGCAAAAAGCTAAGGACGCTGTCGGGTTGATCGTTATTGATCCAGATCACGCTTCCTAACGTGAGGCTCGGTTCAGATGCTCGCATCGCGAACAGCTTCTTGTAAAAGATCAGAGTTTCCTCGATCGATTTTCGATCGGCGGGATTGCCCTCGTCAGTCCAGCGGATTGGGGCCAACTTTCTCCAGGCCGTCGCTGTGGGATCTTCAACCTCTTGACCGTTGTAAATGAATGGAATGCCGTCGAGGGTAAAGTTCAGCACCGATGCGGCGACGGCGCCCTTCTCTCCAAATAAACTGACGGCGCGCGGCCAGTCGTGGTTGTCGCTGAAGTGCAGCAGCCGCGCTTCTCTCGGCATGGTCGCATGCATGCTTTCCCAGCTCTTCCGCAGCGCAATAGCCGGAGCTCCGTCTCGCAGGACCGAGCGGAGCGTTAGATAGTATTGAAAGTTGTAATTGACATCGAACGCCTCAAGTTGATCGTCCGGTCGGTCCGATTCAGATAATAGGATGATCTCCGGCCTGACCTTATCCAGCGCCTTTCTCGCTTCCACCCAGAAGGACTCAGGAATGCCGCCGCCAACATCACAACGAAATCCGTCAATGTCGAAATCACGGGCCCAATGAACGAGACTGTCAGCCAGATACTTTCGGACTTCCGGTTTACCGAAGTCTGGCAATGGCTGAGGCCAGAAGCCTCGTGCGATTTTCCCGTCATCGGTCTTTACGAAGAAGCTGGGATCTTTTTGCATCATGATGTTGTCGGGCGCGGTGTGATAGTAAACGACGTCCAGCATCACTTTGAGGTGCAGCTTGTGTGCCTCTGCTACAAGATCGTGCAGGTCTTGATCGCTTCCTGCTTCGGGATCAATGGCGTTGTAATCGGCGATGCTGTAAGGCGAGGCATTTGGGTCCGCCGATCGCTTAGCAATCGGGCCTAAGTAGACGATGGTCGCACCTAGGTCGGCGATGTGCTTCAGTCCCGGGATAGCCCCACGCAGGTTGCCCTCTTTGCTGAACGCACTCAGCCAAAGTTCGTAGATGCTCGCGGTGTGAAGCCATTCTGGAACTGCCCTAGCGTCTCGAGATCCAAAAGATAAGTCCCGGCCGAAAGCCGCGCCCGCGAGCAGCGCACAAATGAGCACAACTACAATTGGAGGGCGAAGAAAAATTGCCGCTGTGCTGCCATGAATTTTTCTACGTGGTCGAAGCATTGGGTATGTGACGAGTTCTATCAGATCCTCGGGCGGCGTATTCTCGTCATCGAATAAACGCGCTCCATCGCCAGTGTGTTCGCGGCCTGGGTCAACCATTTCTGGCGAGCTTCTCGCTGAAGAACTCCTCCACCTCTGCAGCGGTGGGCATAGAAGCTTGTGCTCCGCTACGCGTCACAGAAATTGCCGCGACAGCGGCAGCAAAGGTAGCGCTTTCAAAGGCCGATTTGCCTTGAAGGAGCCCCACAGCAAAGGCTCCGTTAAAGGCATCTCCAGCCGCTGTGGTATCAACTGCACGAACTGCATGAGCGGGAATTAGCTCTCGAGTGCCATCTTCGAGAGCGAGGTAACAACCTCGATCGCCGAGCTTCAGTATTACGTTACGGCTGCCGAGTTGAAGCAGACGATCGGCAACAGATCTCATATTGCTCTGCGAGATCTGCTGACCAGCATCATCCAGCAGCGAACATGCCTCAGCTTCATTAGGAGTCAACCAGTCAACGTTCTTGAACCGAGCAGAAGGAAGCGGCTGTGCCGGAGCTGGATCGAGCATCAGAGGAATGCGTTCTCGATGCGCGACCTCACTTAAGTAGATTATGGTCTGGAGTGGGATTTCCAATTGCGTGAGAAGAATGCCAGCGCTGCGAATCACAGCTAGATTGGCATCCACATCGGCCGGCGTCATCTCCCCATTAGCTCCCGCGACAACGGTGATGGCATTACCGCCATGATGGTCAATGGTGATCAGCGCAATTCCCGAGGGGCCAGACACACGCGACACACCGCTGATATTGACGCCACAGTCTTGCAGGTGGGCTTTGAGGCGCAGTCCAAAATCGTCGTCGCCGACTTTCCCGATCATGCTTACCGGGGCACCGAGCCGGGCAGCCGCCACCGCCTGATTTGCACCTTTTCCGCCGGGGAAGGTCTGAAAAGTGGAGCCGGCAATCGTCTCACCGGGGCGGGGAATACGGGGAGCTACTGCCACAAGGTCGAGGTTAATACTGCCGACAACAACGATGGGTTTCACTATTTACTCCGCGACCGGAAGGTTGAACTTTGATGGATTCGAGCTGTGCCCGCTCCACTCTGATTTGAGTCCTTCCGCACAAAAACGCCATGACTCTTAATGTCCCAGAATTGGGGCGACCGCAACTGCGGCGAGTCCGGCGACAAAGAACAGGAACATCAGAGGGATCAACCTTCGAGATGTCACGGGAGCATTCGCGAACTCACGCCAAACGAACACGCCCCAGATCGCAGAAACCATCGTTGCCCCTTGACCGATGGCGTACGAAACGGCTGGCCCTATGATTTGCGCGTGGGAAGCCACGAAATTAAACACCGCTCCCGTACACCAGATGATTCCGCCAAGGATTCCCCACCAGTGCCACGCGCCTTTTCCTTTGAAATAGTCGCTCATGCTTACCGGAGTTCCGCCAGTCAGCGGTTTGCGCATTAAAAGGTAATTCACAGGCACAGAGCACAGGGCGGTGCCGATTGCGAAAAAGAAAGCTACCCCGTAGGGGCCTAACGAGTGCTGTCCGCGAATGGCCTTCGCAACTAGTGGATAAAACACTCCCATCAGGACGCCGGAGGCGAGACTCAGCTG
>QHZV01000167.1 GCA_003224785.1 Acidobacteriota bacterium | reverse complement strand
TCCACTTTGCGATTGAAATCCCTCATAGGAGTTCCAGCCCTCACGCTGCGAAATTCACTGCCTGCAGGTGTCGTCATTATTTCCTGCCGAGCGGGGCAGGGTCAATGAGGTGTCATCGCCAGGAGTGCATCGCACCAGCGGGGAAAGCTCGTAACCCCAAAGTGCGCAGAGTTCGCAAAAAAGGAACTCATGGAAAATGAGTTCGTTTTGTTTTGGGTGAAAAGGTGTGCCCAATTACAATCCGTTCAGCTCATGCGAGGCAACGCAACAACCGCTCTCCCGCAACTCCGGCAAAGCCTGCTTTCCTGGTATGACCAGAACCGCCGCGACCTGCCGTGGCGCAAAACTCGCGATGCTTATCGGGTGTGGGTGTCGGAGATAATGCTGCAGCAGACTCGCGTTGCCGCAGTCTTGCCTCGCTATGAGAATTTTCTCGAACGATTCTCGTCGGTTGAAAAGCTGGCGAAAGCCCGCGAAGCAAGTGTGCTCGCCGAATGGAGCGGTCTCGGATATTATCGGCGCGCCCGCAATCTTCATGCCGCGGCAAGAGTCGTCGCCCGGGCAGGCGCGTTCCCACAGAATGCCGAGGCCTGGCGCGAGTTGCCGGGGATCGGACGCTATACGGCAGCGGCAGTTTCGAGTATTGCCTCCAATGAGCCAGTCGCGGTCCTCGATGGCAATGTTGAGCGTGTTCTGCTGCGGCTGCATGGAAAACTCGGCACCAGCGCGCAACGCTGGCGAGCCGCACAGAAATTGCTGGACCACACTCGGCCCGGCGACTTCAATCAATCGATGATGGAATTGGGCGCCATGGTCTGCGTTCCCGGCCAACCTATCTGCTCGCAATGTCCAATCCAAAGATTCTGCCAAACACGAGGACGTGGCATTAGCATTTCACGCAAGCCTCGCCAACAGAAACGCGAAATCGCGTACTGCCTGGCTCAATCGAACGGTTCAGTGCGGCTGGTTCGCAGGCCCAAAAGCGCAACTCTGATGCCCTCCATGTGGGAATTGCCGCACTGCGCTAAAACGAGTGATAGCGATACGGTCCTGTTTTCAATCAGGCATTCGATCACCAACACGGATTACACCGTTCGCGTAATCCAGCGCGGAAGTCCTTTGCGCACACCGGGATTGTGGGTCAAGGCCGCTCGGGCCGAACAACTTCCGTTGACCGGTCTGGCGAGAAAAATCCTTTGCAAGGCAGGAATCATCTTATGAAGTGGTTGAGCGGCTTATTTGGAGGGAAAGCAATGGCAGCGTTGTCCGCCGGAACGAAGGCCCCGGAGTTCGAACTTGCCGCGATGGACGGCTCGAAATTCTCTTTGCAGGATGCTTTAAACCAAGGGCCGGTGCTCGCGGTGTTCTTCAAAATCTCTTGCCCGGTATGCCAGTATGCATTGCCGTTTTACGAGCGCATCTACAAAGCCAATGGCAGCGGCAACGTTTCTATCGTTGGAATTTCGCAGAATGAAAAGCGCGACACAGCCGAGTTTGCAAAACGATACGGAATCACCTTTCCCATTCTGTTGGACGACACTAAGACATTTCTGGTCTCGAATGCTTACGGCCTGACTAATGTTCCGACCAGCTTCTGGATCGCGCAGGACGGAGAGATCGAGATTTCCAGCGTGGCATGGGTACGCCAGGAATTTGAAGAGATAGTGCGCAAGGCTGCGTCCGCGAACGGAGAAACTCCAAAGCCCGTCTTTCAACCCACGGAACACATCGCTGACTTCCGCGCGGGTTGAGGGTCCAGAAACTAGCCCGCCGGGTGCGGGCAAAATCAATGCAGAAGAAAGAAGTCAGAATGCAGACGTAAACGAGCGACGCTTGCGCCATTAGATCTACTTCTGCATTCTGACTTCGTTTCCAAGTACCTCTACACTCGGCCTTCGAACTGTGCTTCCCGTACAATATCGGTTCGACCATCAATTCAGGAGCCCTCCCGAATGCGAAAGTCCGTTGTCGTAGCAGTTCCGCTCGTAGCCGCATTTGCATTCACCATCGCTCAAGCCGCCCGCAAATCCACCCACGACTCGCTTACTTCCGCGCATCTTCCGCCCGCAGCGGTCGCAGCGCTGGCGAAGATTGATCCTGAGCACATTCGCGCGCACGTGCGTTTTCTTTCGTATGATCTATTGGAGGGGCGCGGCACCGGACAGCGGGGTGGCGACATTGCAGCCGAATACATCGCTACGCAATTCTGGATGGATGGCCTGAAAGCAGCAGGCGACAACGGAACGTTCTTTCAGAAAGTCCCGATGGTTGGAGTTACTCCGGCGGCGGAAACTACATTTGAGCTTGCACCGAATAAGGGTGATGCACTAAAGCTGAAGCCGCTTGAGCAATACGTCGCCTACGATCAAACCGAACAACCTGCGAACGACATTGATGCAGACATCGTCTATGTCGGATATGGAATTGAGGCGCCAGAATACCAGTGGGATGACTACAAGGGCGTGGACGTTCGCGGGAAGGTGCTGCTGATGCTGGTGAATGAGCCGAATTCAAAGGATCCTAATTTCTTCAAAGGCCCAGCGCTCACTTTTTACGGACGCTGGGTCTATAAGTACCTGGAAGCGGCCCGCAAAGGGGCGATTGGCGCAATACTGATTCACAAGTCGGAGATGGCGAGCTATCCATGGGAAGTAGTGCGCAATTCCAACTCGGGTGAGAAATCGTTTTTGAAAGCCGAGGGCCCGCAGTTGAAGGCAGCGGGTTGGATTCAACTGGACGTCGCAAAGCAGTTGGCGCAAAAATCCGGGATGGACCTCGACAAAATGATGGAAGATGCCGAGTCGCGCAACTTCCATCCGGTCACGCTGGCGGCGAAACTCAAAGCGCATATGGTGAGCAAGGTGCGCCCGTTTTCGTCGAATAATGTAGTCGCGGTGCTTCAAGGCTCCGACCCGAAGCTCAAAGATGAAGCTGTGATGTTTACAGCGCATTACGATCACCTCGGCATCCGTCCGGATATGACTGGCGACAATATCTACAACGGCGCGCGCGACAACGCCACCGGGTGCGGCATCCTGTTGGAACTTGCGCGCGTGTTTGCGCAGTCTCCCGCGAAGCCTCGGCGATCGGTGCTCTTTGCATCCGTGACCGCCGAGGAACAGGGCCTGCTTGGATCAGAATATTTGGGTGAACATCCGCCGATTCCTGCAGGCAAGATTTCTCTCGACCTGAATTATGACGACGTTCCCCCGCTCGGCGCACCCGAAGAGACCGAAGTCGTCGGCTCCGAGCGTACGACTTTTTATCCAACACTCGAAGCTATGGCTAAAGAATTTCGCTTGGCCATTCGTCCTGATTCACATCCTGAAGCCGGACACTACTACCGCTCCGATCATTTTTCGATGGCGCGGGTCGGTGTGCCTGCGTTCTCGATCAACGAAGGCATGAAATACAAAGGCCACAACACCGAATGGGGAATGCAGCAGGCGGAGGAGTTCACTAACAAGCATTACCATCAGCCGAGCGACGAATATTCACCCAATATGGACTTCACCGGCGACGCTGCCATGGCTCGCTTCGGCTTCGCGCTGGGATGGACGGCGGCCTCACAGTCCAAACTGATCGGCTGGCAGAAGGGCGATGAATTTGAGAAGGCGAGGATGCAGAGCGAAGGAGGGCACTAGGGAAGTGACGGGGAACGCTAGACCGAAGACTGGTATGCCTAGACACGAAGTTTTGTTTGAAGGATTTCGGCAGGATGAGATTCTGAACCTCCCGAAAGAGACAGTTGAGCAGCTGATATTGCTGG
>QHZV01000166.1 GCA_003224785.1 Acidobacteriota bacterium | reverse complement strand
CCGTCTCCGGCGGAAGCAGATCGCGCGTTCCTCGAATAGCTTTGATCATGAAAATGGGCTGTCAGCTCTCAGCCATCAGCTTTCAGTTAAACCGGGGCTTCCTGAGAAGCTGGGCAGATTTCAGCTGCGCCAATCCAAGTCAGTTTAACCGTCACCCTCCAGAACAGCAGGAGTAGTTTCGCTAGCGAAACTACTCCTGCTGTTCTGGAGGGTGACTAAGGTTTAGGACTTCTTACGGCACGGCTAAAGCCGTGCCCTGATACTAACCGTTCAACCAATTCCGGAACTCAAAGGCTACTTTCGCTCCGCCAAGTACGTGTCTTTATATCCCAGATAATTGTTGGCGTACCGCATGATCGCCGCTAGGTCCTTATCTTCCAGCTTCCTCCGGAGGTTCCCGCAGCAATGATCGAATCGGCCCCTATCCACGCGCCGTTCAGAATGATCGATCCCATGCCAATCAGGCAACGATCACCAATGGTGCAGCCGTGCAGCGTGACCGAATGCCCGACAGTGACATACTCGCCGATGAACACTCCGTACTGCTCCTTCATCCCGTGCAGCACACTGCAATCCTGAATATTCGAGTAGGCGCCGACGCGGATGGAATGCACGTCACCACGCAAGACGGCGTTCATCCACACGCTGGCATGTTCGGCGAGGACCACGTCGCCGATGAGCTGCGCGGAGTCGTCCACGTAAGAAGACGCGGGAACCTGCGGCGACATGCCTTTGTAGGTGCGGATCATAAAAGCAGCTGTTGGCTCTTGGCAACGCTGTGCAAAGCCAAGTGCTAAATGCTAACAAAAATTCCCATTGCGGGAAGCGCCGTGCAACATTCCTGCAAACGTCACTGACGAATTTCCTCGCTTGTGCTATACGATAAGCGTCTCCCGTCGAGGCTGGGCTCACTTCTTGTCGGAGTGAATCCATGCGGCGTCGCACCTGCTGTTTTATTTTGTTCATCGCATTTTCGTTTTCCTGTCTTGGCCAGGACGGTTCGACTGGGGCCATCCGAGGCACGGTTCTTGATCCCTCCGGCAATCGAATCGCCGGCGCAACCGTTGCTCTGGTAAACGACGCGAATGGCGTTCACTACGAGAGAGCCTCTGACAGCCGCGGTCAGTTCGCATTCGAGTTGCTGCCGCCCGGCGATTACTCCGCGCGTGTCGCGGGCGAAGGCATGTCGCCGCAACTGAGTCCGGGTATTCATGTGGCGGTTGGCGGCGCGACCGAGATCTCATTCAAACTTGCCTTAGCAGGAGCACGCGAGAGTGTCACGGTCTCAGCCGAGCCGCATTCTGTAGAAACACAGCCGCGCGGACTTTCAACCGTGCTAGATGAGCGCGCAATTCAGAACCTGCCGCTAAATGGGCGCCGATTCACCGACCTTTCCTTGCTCACGCCCGGCGCCACACAGGATCCCCGCGGGCAGAACTCTAATTCGAACGGCGACCTGAGCTTTGGCGGTGTCCGTGGATTTCACACGAGCTATCTGGTGGACGGCGGCGACAATAACAATGCATTCTTTTCGCAAGCGAGAGGACGCTATCGTTCGCCATATCAGTTCTCGAACGAAGTCATTCAGGAGTTTCGGGTATCGCCGAATTCAGCTTCCGCCGAATCAGGACGGACAGCCGGTGCAGTCGTCAACGTGGTTACAAAATCCGGGTCAAATAAATTTCATGGAACCGGCTTCTACTATTTGCGAGACAGCAGCTTTGCCGCGCGTGATCCCGAACTCAGCTTCAATCCGAGCAGTCAGCAGCATCAGTTCGGGTTCACGCTCGGAGGCCCGCTTCGGCGTAATCGCGTCTTCTTCTTTGCCGGATACGATCAGCACATTTTTCACGAGCCGACAGTCGTCCGCTTTGTGAATGGCGAAAGCGTCGTCTTGCCCCAGGCCGCCGCTGGTCCGGCCACTCCCGGCGACTACGAAGCTGATGACCAGTCGCAAGTATTTGCAACTGCGGCACAGTTGTCGCAACAGTCGGGACTATATCCATCCAAGTTGCTGGGTAATGCCGGATTCGCGAAGCTGGATGTCAGCCTCTCATCGCACAACCAACTCGCGCTGCGCGTCAGCACGTCGCGATATTCCGGCGCGAACAATGTGTTTCTTGATCTTTCCAGCCCAGTGACAACCTATGGCATCTCGGATAATGGAACTGAGCACGTTGCAACCGAAACTGTAGCGGCATCGTTGACCAGCGCTCTTTCATTCCGTCTGATCAGCCATCTGCGCGTGCAGTACTCGCGTGATTTGCAATGGTCCGAAAGCAACTCGAATTCACCGCTGACGCGAATTCCTGGAATCATGGATGGCTTTGGCCGGTCCACGATCCTCCCGCGTGAAACTCGTGAACATCGCGAGCATGTGGCCGAAACCATCAGCCGCGAAGGGCCGCGGCATTCGTGGAAGTTCGGCGGGGACGCGCTGCTTACTCACATTTACAACTTCTTTCCATCAACATTCGGCGGCGAGTACATTTTCGATCCCATAAAAGTTAATCCCTTCACCTTTCAGCCCATGATTGGCGGTCTCGAACTGACGCCATTGCGTGCCTATGCGCACCAGATGCCGCACTACTATGTGCAAAGCCTGGGCATCGCGGAGAGTCATCCCGACAGCAATGACTATGCGGCCTTCGCGCAGGACACGATGCGAGTGACCGGGCACCTGGGAATCACGCTCGGAGTTCGGTACGACTTGCAGACGTTCAGCACGAAATATCTGAAGAGGAATCCACTCTGGCCGGACTCCGGCAAAGTGCCGCTCGATCTGAACAACTTTGCGCCGCGCATTGGTTTCTCGTACGCCATTGGAGATCAAACGCCCACTGTCATCAGGGCCGGATATGGGCTGTTCTGTCCGCGCATTCCGCAGATTTACAACTCGGTCGTCGAAACGGACAACGGGCTCAAGGGCAATTCAATTTTCCTCAACCAGACCAACTTTTACGCGCAGCAGGTTTTCCCGCAGTATCCCTATGCGCTGGTGAATTGCGCGCCTTTAGCCACTTCGTGCAGGGCGCCCGCCAACCTGCAGCCGTTTGTCAGCAGTAACATTTCGGCGTTTTCACACGATTACCGCACGCCCGAGGTACATCAGGCCAGCCTGACGGTCGAGCGCGAAGTCGGCCATCGCATAGTTGCCGATGTGTCGTACTCATTCGTCCACGGACAAAATCTGATTCGAGCTCGCGATGTGAATCTGCCGCAACCGACCAGCGTGCAATATCCTATCTTTGATCCGTCTGGTGTCAATGTTCTTAGCTACGGAAACACAGAGAGTTTTTCCAGCTGGCAACTCACGCAAACCCTGACCTGCCCGTTTCCTCCATGCGTCAATTCACTCACCCGGCCAATCCCGCAGCTGGGCTCGATCGACGTTTTCGAGAGCGAGGCATCCAGCGTCTATCAGGGCGGAACGTTTTCGCTGCGCCGTCAAATGAGACACGGGGTTTACTTCCGGCTCGGCTACACGTATGCCCACGCGATTGACGATGGACAGGACGCGTTGGTCGCGGGACGCCCTGCCAGCGTTCAGAATTCCTATGCTCCTGGTGCAGAGCGCAGCAACAGCGTCACCGATCAGCGCAACCGGTTCGTCTTTTCGTGGATATACGAGCCGCGAGCACTCCATGGTGGCCGAGGGTGGATAGGGAAGCTGACCAAAAACTGGAAGAACTCAGGGGTCGTCACTGCAGGTAGCGGGCGCCCGGTGAATGCAACCGTGATTGGCGATGCCAATCAAGATGACAACAGCAGCAATGACCGCTTGCCGGCGGCGCGCAGGAATTCGTTCCTGGGACCGGATTACACCTCCACAGATATGCGGGTTTCGCGGCGGATTTATGTGAGGAGGGGCATCAAATTGGATTTCACCGCCGAGTCGTTCAACCTTCTCAATCGGTTGAACCGTCGCTTTCAACTCACTGATGACGGCATCATGAGTAACGCGGCGCGCTTTAACTATGGCACTAAGCACATTGGAATCAATTACTTCCCAGCTTATTACCAGGTGCCAACTAATTTCATGAGACCGACAGGAGCGTATGCGCCACGGCAATTGCAATTTTCGTTGAGAATGTCGTTCTGAAAGCCCATTTCTAAATCTCGCAAGAGCGCGAAATTTAGAATGGGGTAACCGTTTTTCCGGCGCTGAACGAACGCCAGAATTCCCGCACATAGACCTTGACTTTATACTGTTAACTTGCAATAACTAACGGGTTCAACCGGGACCGGTTTGGGGGTGTAGTTTCTTTGGCAGAAGTTCGATTGCAGGAAGGCGAATCTCTCGAGAATGCCCTCCGTCGCTTTAAGCGGAAGGTGCAGACGGAGGACATAATTAAGGAAGTGAAACGTCACTCCTTCTACCTGAAGCCAGGCGAAAAAAAACGTGTAAAAGAGGCGCTCGCGCGCAAACGCGCACGCAAAAAGACGCGAAAAGAAGCGGAGTAATGAGTGGGGCCACGAAAACTCGTGGCCCCATGAAATTGAATGATTCAACCATCGGGTGTTGAGTATTGAAAGCCTGGTAGCTCTTCGATGATTCAATCCGCCGGTGATTCAATGATTCAATCTTCAAGCAGCATTTATCTCGGATTCT
>QHZV01000165.1:2667-6830 GCA_003224785.1 Acidobacteriota bacterium | reverse complement strand
TGCGGTCTTTAGAAGGGTAGGTTGAAAGAACTCTACTTCTCATCAGATTGTTATACTCAGCCACGTGACGGTACTGGAGTGGCTGCTCGATTCGGATCCTGCCATCCGCTGGCAGGTGTTGCGCGATCTCGCGCATGCACCGGCTGACGTGGTTGCGGCGGAGCGCATGCGGGTGGCCAGTGAGGGCTGGGGAGCCAGACTGCTGGACTTGCAGGACGAAGATGGGCTGTGGGCGGGAGGCGCGTGCTTCCCGGCGGAAGGCTGGCAGCGCGATCAGGAGGGCGAGCCCGAAGGCCAACTCCCAAGCCAGCCATGGACCTCCACGCTGCCAACGCTTCAGTTACTGCACGATTTCGGGGTTGACCCGTGCTCTGACCGGGTGTGCCGCATGGTGACGATGGTCAGAGACAACTGCCGTTGGGAGCACGCCGGGCAGCCGTTCTTCAGCGGCGAGGTCGAACCGTGCATCAATGGCAGGGTCGTCACATTGGGCACCTATTTTGGTCAAGATGTGAGTGGTGTGATCGCCCGCCTGCTTCGTGAGCAGCTCGACGACGGTGGGTGGAACTGCGAGGCGGAGAACGGTTCGCGACGCTCGTCGTTCGCGACCACGATCAATGTGCTCGAAGGATTGTTGGCGCACGAGCGCGCAACCGGCGGCTCTGCGGAATCCATTGCGGCCCGGCGCCGGGGTGAGGAGTACCTCCTTGAACGAAAGCTGTTCCGGCGTAAGAGCACCGGCGAAGTTGTCAACGCGGCTTGGCTGCAATTTTCGTTTCCGACCCGCTGGCAATACGACGTGCTGCGTGCGCTCGAATACTTCCGCTCGGCCGGGAATCCACCGGACTCGCGAATGGACGAAGCGATTGACTTGCTCCGATCGAAGCAGCAGCCCGATGGCAACTGGCTGCTGGAGAACACGCATCGCGGGAAGATCCACTTCGCTCTCGAGGACGGCGACGGTCAGCCCAGCCGATGGAACACGCTGCGGGCGTTGCGTGTGCTCAGCTGGCACGAGCAGGGACGGTGAAGGTCGATTCCGTTTGAAGGCATTACCACCCTCTGTGATTTTCCAAGAGGGTGGGTTTTTTGCAAGTCCTGACCTACGGAACATCGCGACTCACTGGCAGGCTATGCTGAAGTTGTCGTGGACCACGGTGACGGTGCCGTTGGCGTTGAACGTGAGGTGCAAAGTCTCATGCACCAGGTAGTTGTTGCCTGGGCCTTGGCCGATGATTCGGAAGTTGTTTACGTAGGTGAGGTTTGCCTGGCTATTGAGGAAAGCGGTCTTGAAACTTTCCTGGGTGACGCCGGTGGCTTGATACTTGAGGCCGGTGGTTTCGCCGACGCCGACGATCTCCTGTGGCTGAAAGTGGAAATAACCGCTGACGTTGTTGCCGTTGATGGTGAACGAGGCGAGCGTATGCAATGGGCCGGCGAGGTCCACAATTTCTCCGGCGCCACCGTCGGCGCAAGGCACAAATACAGTAAGGCCAATCTCTGTTCTATCGTTAAATTGCACTGCCGCGTGAGCTGGTGCTATCAGAGCGACCATTGTCACCGCAGCCACGAGACATATCTGGGCTATGGCAAGCGTTCTCTTCATACCATTCCTCCTGGGTGAGTCGATGGTTAGGTTTGTGGAAGATCTTTGGGGGACCCGAAGCACGAGAAATGTACACTCTTCGCCGGGAGAGAACAAGTGAGCAGTTAGCTACAGACTCGGCGCGGGTGGCCGGGTTGCCCCCTCTCGCTGTCTTTGAGAGAAGTGGGATGCAGAGGTCGTTCGACTCTGCTCCGCTGCGCTCAGCACGTTGGCGACGTGCTGCCGGAACGCGGCGAGCCTCGCGGCGGCCCGGTGTTTTCCTGATGGCTGATGGCTAGCTAATGACTAATGATTGAAGACTAAAACCTGAAAGCTGCTCTACTTCACTACTCCACGTTGCGCAATGCCGATATTGTCGCGGGTGCTGTTCTTGACCATGTACATCATTTCATCGGCTTGGCGGATTACGTCGTGCGGAGTCTTGGCGTCGTGCGGATAGGTTGCGAGTCCGATGGAAGCGCGGACGTTCAGATTGAGACTTTCCTCTTTGCAGAAGGCGCTTGAGCGCAGGCTATCGCGCAGACGACGGGCGACCACCAGCGCTGAATCTTTTCCCGTTTGCGGCAGCAGGATCACGAATTCGTCTCCGCCATAGCGGAAGGCGAAATCAATCAAACGAAGCTGGGCTTTAATAAGGTAGCCGATTTCCGCGAGCAACTTGCTGCCGATCAGGTGGCCGTGCGTGTCGTTCACCTGTTTGAAATGATCGAGATCAATAAAGAGAACCGAGAACTCGTATCCGAAACGCGACGAGCGGTAAACTTCCTGCTCGAGCGTCTTATAAAGATGACGCGCGTTGTAGAGCCCGGTGCAATCGTCGGTGATGGTGAGTTCCTGAATTTTTTCTACCGAGCGAGCGTTCTCAATGGCGATGGCGGCGTAGTCGCAAAGCGATTGCAGGAAAAACGATTCCTGATCGCCGAAGTGGTGCATGTCCACATTCACGAGTTGGATGACGCCGAGCACGCGCAGCTTCGATTTCAGCGGAACGCAGATGATGGATTGCGTCTCCCACTGCGTCATTTGATCGATGCGTTTGGCGAAACGCTGATCGGCGCGAACGTCGGGAACTATGAGTTTCTCGCCATATTTTGCGACATGTCCGGCGATGCCTTCGCCTACTCGCAGGCGGACATTTTTCAGCGCCTCGGAAGCTGTGCCGACGGCGATCGCAAAGTAGAGTTCTTCCTGATTGTCATCCACCATGAGCAGGGACCAGGTATCGGGACGGAAATATTCCGCCATCTTTTCCATGATGGTTTGCAGGATGGAGTCGAGGTCCAGCGACGACGTCAGGGCCTTGGCAACATCGTGGAAGATGCTGAGTTCCTGCGTTTGCCGGGCGGTCTCGGCACCTGTGGCTTGCGACATCGAACGTGTCCTTTACTGGCCAGTGGTCTAGCGATTATGGCACTCGCATGGAACCAGGGGCAATGAACGATAGTAATACGTTCCCTGTGCGTCACCGGCAGCCGCAACCCACGGCAGCCCTTCGGCTTATGCCGGGCACATTCCAACCCCTGGTGTGCCCACTCCGCTGCCCAGAGTGCCTGATGGAGCCAATTTTCATTGCTCTGAGGGCGGTTCTTTGGTAACTTTTTATAGGCCGTAAGACGCTCGTTTATTGAGGCAGTTTCCCCCGCCAAGTTCGGCGTTCCAGCGCCTACATAGGAGAAGCAGCATTGTCATCGAAAAATCCGTACCTTTTTACGTCTGAATCAGTCACCGAGGGCCATCCCGACAAGATCGCCGATCAGATTTCTGATGCGATTCTCGATGCCTGCCTGACCGAAGATCCCACCAGCCGCGTGGCATGCGAAACTCTGCTGGCAACCGGCCTGGTAGTTGTCGCCGGAGAAATCACCACCAAAGCGTATGTGGATTTTCAATCTGTAGTCCGAGGCGTGGTTTCATCCATCGGCTACAACAACGCGCTCTACGGCTTTGACTCCAACACCTGTGCCGTGATCTCCAGCATCAACAAACAATCCGGCGATATTGCAATGGGTGTGGACACCGGCGGCGCCGGCGATCAGGGAATGATGTTCGGCTACGCCTGTAACGAAACGGCAGAACTGATGCCGATGCCGATTCTTCTCGCGCATAAGCTGACGCAGCGATTGTCCGAGGTTCGCAAGCACGGCAAACTTCCCTATCTTCGCCCCGACGGAAAATCCCAAGTTACAGTTGAGTACGACGCGAATCGTAAGCCCGTGCGGGTGGATGCGGTCGTAGTCTCGACTCAACACGCCGAGACGATTGGGAATGACGAGCTTCGCGCAGACATTTTGAAGCATGTGATTCAGGCGGTGATTCCTGCCGATCTGCTGGATGCGGACACGAAATACCACATCAATCCGACGGGACGCTTTGTAATTGGCGGACCGATGGGCGACACGGGCCTTACTGGGCGCAAGATCATTGTTGACACTTACGGCGGTATGGGACGGCACGGCGGCGGGGCATTCAGCGGAAAAGATCCGACGAAGGTGGATCGGTCGGCGGCTTACGTGGCGCGGTATATCGCCAAGAATATTGTTGCGGCGGGATTGGCTGA
>QHZV01000165.1:0-2578 GCA_003224785.1 Acidobacteriota bacterium | reverse complement strand
TCGGCCGATTTATTGCAAGACAGCGGCGTACGGGCACTTCGGGCGCAACGATCCGGATTTCACCTGGGAGGCGACCGACAAGGCTGCGCAACTGGCAAGTGACGCAGGACTGAAGGAACCTGCGCTGGCAGGAGTTCGGAAGTAAAGGCCGCTGAGAAGACTAGATTCAAAATTCCCATCGTACGAAAACCCCGTAGGATGGACACCCGGTGCGATTAAGTTTTTCTAACTTTTTAATTCAGGAGAGTCATGTCAACCACTTCGACGCAGTTGCAGTGTGATGTCAAAGGTCTGGAGTTTGCCGACTTAGGCAAGAAGCGGATCGAATGGGCGAATCAGTCCATGAAAGTCCTGCAGATCATCCGCAAAGAATTCATTAAGAACCAGCCGCTGCAGGGAATACGCATTGCTGCTTGCCTGCATGTGACCGCCGAAACGGCAAACCTGGCCATTTGCCTGCGCGACGGTGGCGCCGATGTGGTGCTATGCGCGTCGAATCCGCTTTCGACGCAGGATGACGTTGCGGCTTCGCTGGTGCGCGATAACGGCATCGCAGTTTTTGCCATTAAAGGCGAGGACAATGACACTTATTACAGCCACATTCTTGCCGCGCTCGATCACAAGCCGCACATCACGATGGATGATGGCGCGGACCTGGTCAGTATTCTGCACACCAAGCGGACCGATGCGCTGGCGAGTGTGATTGGCGGAACCGAAGAGACCACGACTGGCGTCATCCGCCTCCGCGCGATGGCGAAAGAAGGCGTGCTGCAGTATCCGATTATTGCGGTGAATGACGCGGACACCAAGCATCTGTTCGACAATCGGTACGGTACTGGGCAGTCGACGATAGACGGCATTATTCGTGCGACCAATTTCCTGCTTGCGGGATCGAAGTTCGTCGTCGCCGGTTATGGATGGTGCGGACGCGGGCTTGCCAGTCGCGCACGCGGCAACGGCGCTGAGGTCATCATCACCGAAATTGATCCGACCAAGGCGCTCGAAGCCACAATGGATGGCTTCCGCGTGATGTCCATGCCCGAGGCTGCAAAGCTCGGCGATGTTTTCTGCACGGTCACCGGCAACAAGAACGTGCTCACCAAAGACCACTTCGAAGTGATGAAAGACGGTGCGATCATTTCAAACTCCGGGCACTTCAACGTGGAGATTGACATTCCCGCGCTCGATAAGATGTCATCGTCCAAACGCACAACACGCGAATTCGTACAAGAATATTCTCTTCGCGATGGCCGCAAAATCAATTTGCTGGGCGACGGCAGGCTTATCAATTTGGCCGCTGCCGAAGGCCACCCGCCGTCAGTGATGGACATGAGCTTCGCCGACCAGGCGCTCTCGGTAGAGCACATGGTGAAGAACCATGCCACTCTGGAGAAGACTGTTTATCGGGTTCCCGAAGAACTCGACAAGCGCGTGGCGCGCCTGAAGCTCGAGTCCATGGGGATTAAAATCGACAAGCTCACTCCGGAACAGGAAGAGTATCTGGCGGGGTGGTCAGAAGGCACATAAGCAGCTAGTGTTCGTAACACGCCAAGGGCGGCGAGAGCCGCCCTTTCATTTTGTTCAGAGAGCGCAATACGGTGCCGTCCTATACAAAGACCGGCGATCAAGCACATCAATCTGCGGCGACGGCTTTTCCCGCGGGGCGCGCCACTATCGCTCGCCAATCCAGAAATACGTTTGGCAAGAATGCTGCCAGAGCAATGGTGCTCCACACCACCATCTCAATTCCGGGAAGTCCCAGCTTGAAGAGCGGTGGAATGGGAATGATGAGTCGCGCCACCGTGAACACCATGGCGAAAGGATAGCTGCGCATCATCCAGCGGCGGTGCTGGACGATGTTGCCACGTCGGATGCAATAGAGCGCGATGGCTGTCGTCGCCATCCATCCAAATGCTTGTGCTACAGAGGCGGCCGCGAGTGACAAATTGTCAATCCTCTTAGCGACGGGAAAGCCGAGTGGCGCTGAGATGAATACGCTCGTGACATAGATATAGCCGAGCATCCTATGCACGCTGAGATAACGCGCGCGCAACCGGTTTGAAAACTGAAACGCGCCCAACAGCATGGCAAGCCCGCCAAAGAATGCATGCGGGATGAGGTACCACTTCACGGGTGCGAAGTGTTGGGCAATCTGAGAGCTTGGGTCAAAGACGTGAGCGTTCTTCATGTACGTGACGAATACGGTCAGAAAACCGAAGACCACGAAAAACACTAGTTTGGCTTGCGAACGTGGACGACGAACAGGCGCAACTATGGTGGACATAACTACCCTCGAAAGGCGGCCAGAATGGGAGATCAAGGCCCCGGTTGGGCTCCACAAAGAGCCCGAGAATCGTGGCTATTTTAACCCGGTTCGAAGCGGGAGAGAAGCGCGTCCTAATCCAATTAAAGATGGGTTACGTACCGAAATTGGGGAAGCCGCTGTTCAAGGGGCTTATTCAACGGTCACCTTCCGCAAGGCAGGTTTCTCGTATGGTTTTCAGGAAGGCTCTGCATCCTCCACAATTCGAGGAGGACGAAAAAGAGTCACGCCAGGTACCCTGTGTGAACGGCGGCA
>QHZV01000164.1 GCA_003224785.1 Acidobacteriota bacterium | reverse complement strand
GCCGAAACAGGCCGGTTGCGTTGGTCATAATCGGCGCGATCACGTTCACCAGTTGAGCCAGGCAGGCGATCTTAATACGATCAGCGTTTCTCAGCAGCGTGATGATCAAGCCACCCACCAACAGAGCGTCTTCCATGTTGTAGGGCTCTTCGAGAAGATGCGGCGCTTGCTTGCGCTCGCCATCGCCGTTGCGTTCGCGATACCAGACGTTCCATGCATCGAACGAGAGCCACAGCTTCTTGGGAGATCGTTTGTGACCGCGCACCAAGTCGCAAACCGCAAGAGATTCGGCGATTTGGCGATCCATGGTGAGGTTCAGTGCGACAAATTTTTCGCTGCTACCGCCGGTTTCTTCCGGAGTGTTTCCGAAATAGCGATGCAGAGAGAGGCCGTCCACATATTCGTAACACTGTTCGAGCACTTCGCGGTCCCATTCGAGATAGGTGGGCATCAGTGGGCCGCTTGATCCGCACGCGATCAACTGCAGCGAAGGATCCACGGCTCGCATTTGCCTGGCAGCGTCTTGCGCTTTCATCCCGTACTCGGTTGCGGTCACATGGCCGATCTGCCAGGGCCCGTCCATTTCATTGCCGAGGCACCAGTGTCGAACTTTGTATGGTTCCGCATAGCCATGCTTTCGTCGGAGGTCGCTCCACTCGGTACCTTTCTCGACGTTGCAATACTCCACCAGAGCTGCTGCTTGCTCGGGCGTGCCCGTGCCGAGATTCAAGCCCATCAAAGGTTCGGTGCCGACGGCTTTGCACCAGGTCATGAACTCATTGGTGCCAAACTGATTGGAGTTCAGAGAATTCCACGCTTTGTCGAGAACAACCGGCCGATCTTTCTTCGGACCGACGCCGTCAAGCCAGTTGTAGCCCGAAACGAAGTTTCCGCCGGGATAGCGAATGATGGGAACGCCGAGTTTCTTGATCTCGCCGAGGACATCCGTACGAAAACCGTTCGAGTCGGCAAGTTTTGATCCTGGATCATAGATTCCCTCGTAGATAGCGCGCCCAAGATGTTCCAGGAATGAACCGAACAGATTCCGATCGAGAGGGGAGATAGTGCGGCGCGAATCTATGAATATGCGTGTGGCGCTTGAGGAAGTGGTCTGTCCCGATAACCAACGGGGGAGAGTCGCAAGAGCGGCAGAAGCGAGTCCTGCGCCAGCTGATTTGCGCAAGAATGAACGTCTACTAGACGGCGACATATTCGACCTCGGAGTTAGGAATTGAGCGCGTTATAGAACAGGCGAGAACATATCAGATTGCCGTTCGATTGCCAACAGTAAACGTTTACGCTATTTCGCTAATCCCATTAAGGTTGCGAGTTGGGCCGTGTGCATGTATTTCTACAACATGCTAAATCTCACCCCTTTTCTTTTGTTCGACGGAAATTGCGCCGAAGCTATGACGTTCTATCAATCTTGCGTGAATGGCGAATTGACAATCACGAAAATCGCAGATACGCCTATGAAGAACCACATGCCGCCCCAGCAGCACCACAAAGTTGCTCATGCTCACCTGAAAAGCAGCAGCATAGAGTTTTCGGCCACGGACTGGCTGCACCCGAAGCGAGCACCGAAACCGGGAAATACGGTCGCTATGTACATCAATGGAGGAACGTACAACGAATTGAGGAAAATCTTTGACAGCCTCGCAACAGGAGCAGACAAAGAGCTGCTTGACGATTTACAGGACATGCCATTCGGAACATACGGGCATCTTGCTGACCGGTATGGCGTCCATTGGTTCTTCCAAGGAGGGAAGGCCGCCTAAGGTGGACAATTTGCACGATGGCTGCCGCGCCTTTTCGCAGGATTGCTGGCCGGCGAGGGTAAGTAACCCCAGCGAAGGATAGGATCGCTGGTTTACTCAGCGTCTGCGAAAATTGAAGTAAAGGCACAGATCCACCGCAATCAAAAAACCTCACGTCTACGTTTCCTTTCCATATTTCTACAGTATTCGCTGTAGGGCTTTCGCCTTTAATTTCTGATAGATATTTCAGACTAGCTGTGGCTTAATTCGCGCACTGTTATACCCAACCGCTTGCGGATATTCGGCACAACCGGTCAGTCATCAGGATGAAGGGGAAATCCCCGTGCTCCGCCTGGCCAGGAGACGATGATGAAAAAGAACAATCGCTCCGTAGCGATTGCTGAGGACGCGTCGGCCACGACCGTCGAATCCAGCAACGGGCATCAAGGCACCGAAGCGCCTGATCTCGCCGCAATTCTCGAATGCCTCCAAACTCTGCGTGATGGCGATTTTTCGGTGCGCCTGCCGGGATCATGGGTCGGTCTCCCCGGAAAAATCGCGGACACCTTCAACGACATTGCCGCCGCGAACCAGCAAATGGGTCAGGAACTGAAGCGGCTGGGTCGAGTCGTAGGCAAACAGGGCGAGACCCGCGAACGCGCAAGGTTCTACCAATCTCGCGGCGCCTGGGGCGAGATGGAGGTTTCGGTCAACACGCTGGTGGATGATCTGCTGCGCCCGACATCGGAAGTGACTCGCGCCATCGCTGCTGTTGCACAGGGCAATCTCACACAGACGATGCGGCTCGATGTGGAAGGGCGTCCCCTCGAAGGCGAATTCCTGCGTTCGGCCGACATCGTAAACACGATGATTCAGCAGTTGGGCGTGTTTACGGCAGAAGTAACGCGTGTGGCGCGCGAAGTCGGAACCGATGGCAAACTTGGCGGACAGGCCCAGGTGCCGGGCGTTGCAGGAACATGGAAGGACCTGACGGACTCCGTCAACTCGATGGCCAGCAACCTGACCGGCCAGGTGCGGAACATTGCCGAAGTGGCAACCGCCGTCGCCAGCGGCGACCTTTCGCGCAAGATCACGGTTGATGTTCGCGGAGAAATTCTCCAGCTCAAAGAAGCCATCAACACCATGGTGGACCAGTTACGGTCCTTTGCTTCCGAAGTAACGCGCGTCGCGCGCGAAGTCGGAACTGACGGAAAACTAGGCGGCCAAGCGGTGGTCCCGGGTGTTGCAGGCACGTGGAAAGACTTAACTGACTCAGTCAACGCGATGGCGGGCAACCTGACGGCACAAGTTCGAAATATTGCCGAGGTGACTACAGCTGTGGCACGCGGCGACTTGTCAAGAAAAATCACCGTGGATGTGAAAGGCGAAATTCTCGAGTTGAAGGACACCATCAACACCATGGTGGACCAGTTGAACGCGTTCGCCGGTGAAGTAACGCGTGTGGCCCGCGAAGTTGGAACTGAAGGCAAGCTCGGCGGCCAGGCACAGGTGCCAGGTGTTGGAGGTACGTGGAAAGACCTGACGGATAACGTCAATTTCATGGCCAGCAACCTCACCGGCCAGGTGCGAAACATTGCCGAAGTCGCAACAGCTATTGCTAGTGGCGATCTCTCTCGCAAAATCACTGTGGACGTGCGCGGCGAAATCCTGCAGCTGAAAGAAACATTGAACACGATGGTGGATCAGCTCAATCGGTTCGCCGGTGAAGTAACGCGTGTGGCCCGCGAAGTAGGAACCGAAGGAAGGCTGGGTGGTCAGGCAAACGTGCCGGGAGTCGCCGGTACGTGGAAGGACCTCACGGATTCAGTGAACTCAATGGCTGGGAATCTTACCGGTCAGGTGCGAAACATCGCCGAAGTGACCACCGCTGTGGCGCGCGGCGATTTGTCTCGCAAGATCACGGTGGACGTGAAGGGCGAAATTCTTGAACTGAAAGACACGCTCAACACAATGGTGGATCAGTTGCGGTCATTCGCTTCTGAAGTGACGCGCGTGGCGCGCGAAGTCGGTACTGATGGAAAGCTCGGCGGCCAGGCGCAAGTTCCGGGTGTCGCCGGTACCTGGAAAGATCTCACCGACTCCGTCAACTCAATGGCCAGCAACCTGACCGGGCAGGTTCGAAATATCGCCGAAGTCTCGACTGCAATTGCAAGCGGCAATCTCTCGAAGAAGATCACG
>QHZV01000487.1:2349-3281 GCA_003224785.1 Acidobacteriota bacterium | reverse complement strand
ACATCGGGCGTTCCTCAACGCGCGGGTACACCGTGGGCGAGTCTGTTTTCTGGGCTATGCGCCGCGATATGGATCTGCTGGCTGGAGCGGAGTATTTTTCGAGACGCGGGTGGGCGCCAGACGGAGAATTCCGAATGCGTCCGAGCGAAAATTCATTTGCTGATCTCACTTTCTTCAGCGTCCTGGATCGCGGGGTGAACGGCGTGAGCCAGGGCGGAACCGAAATTCGGTTGAACTCGGAGGGAACATTCCGTAGCGACACTCGCGCCGTCGCGAATATTGATTATCTGAGCCGCTACGTTTTTCGACTCGCCTTCAGTGACGTGTTCGCGCAGGCGGTGAACTCGGAGGTCCGGTCGAACGCTTTTCTCTCCAACACGACCGGCAGTCTATTTCTGAATGCCAGCACAAGTCGTTATCAGAATTTTCAGAGTGCTCAGATCGGCGATGTGATTACGATCCTGCATGCGCCGGGCGTTGAGGCCGCAAGCGTTGATCAGCAGTTGTGGAGAACCCCATTTCACGGCGCATTCGACTTTGACGCTGAAGGCTTATCGCGCAGCGAGCCTCAGTTTAGAACGGCTCCCCTGGTTGGCCGTTTCGACTTCAGTCCTGCGCTCTCATTGCCACTCCGTTTTCAGGGGTGGAGCGTTCGCCCGGAGCTTTCTCTGCGTGACACAATTTACACGCAGCAACTGGTTCCTTCGGGCGGTATTGCGCTGACGGATGTTGGCAACCCATTGTCCAGAACCATCAATCGGAGATCGCTCGAAGCATCGGTCGAAGTCCGTCCGCCGGCGCTGGACCGTGTTTTCGATGGTGAATATTTTGGGCGCAGATGGAAACACGTGATCGAGCCGAGAATCAACTACACCTATCTGACCGGAGTGGAGAACTTCTCTCACATTCTGCGGTTTGACGATCGCGACATT
>QHZV01000487.1:1025-2233 GCA_003224785.1 Acidobacteriota bacterium | reverse complement strand
CCGCGGCCATGCCAGGAAGGTCCTGGGACTCGCGAGATTGTGACCTGGGAATTGGCGCAGAAGTACTTCATCGATCCCACATTCGGCGGTGCACTGGTTCCCGGCCGTCGCAACGTGCTGACCAGCACCGTAGACCTGACCGGGATCGCCTTCCTGACTGACGAACGCCGGCTGTCTCCTTTGATCTCTCGCCTGCGGGTTTCGCTGAATGCGCAAAGCGACGTCGAGTGGGATGCGGATTACGATTTTCGCGCCGGCCGGGTGAATACCAGCACGATTCTGTTCAATCATCACTTCGGATTGTTCACGATCGGCGCGGGCGACGCTTTGCTGCACACACCCGGAGAGATCTCGAGTTTGGGTACAAAGCCGGTGACGCAGAAGTTCAATCAGTTCCGCTCAGTGCTGGGGTATGGCAACTCAAACAAACGCGGGTTCAGCGGCGCGGTTAACTTAGGGTTCGATGTGCGCCTGAACCAGCTACAGTACGGTTCAGCTGAACTTGCATACAATTGGGATTGCTGCGGTGTGAACGTTGAATACCGCCGGTTTGCGCTCGCCACTGTGCGTAAACGGTTGTTCTGAGTCACCCTCGGAATTCTTCAGAGCCGCCGCCCTGTTGCTACTTGGGCCGGCAGTAAGAATGTTTTGGGGTAGGACCCTTCTCCACACAATTTAGCTTTCCGCATAAAATGTCATTGTGAATGTGACGCCTAAACTCGCCACTAAGCGCGCTGCCCTTGACCAGCATCTCCGCTCGCTTGGCCGCACGCTCATTGCGTACTCCGGGGGAAGTGATTCCGCGTTTCTGGCCTGGGACTGTTATCAGGCGCTCGGGAGTAACATGCTGGCGGTGATCGCGGATTCGCCAAGTCTTGCGCGTTTTCAGCTCCAAGACGCGATCGCATTCGCACGCGAGCAGGGCATCCCGATCGAAATCATTCACACCCAGGAACTCGAGCGCGCTGAATACATCCGCAATGATTCTGGGCGTTGCTTTCATTGCAAAGACGAGCTGTTCACGGTGATGGACGAGTTTGCTGCGGCCCGCGACTTTCAGATCGTCGCTTATGGCGTCAACCTCGACGACAAAGGTGATTTCCGCCCTGGGCAGGCGGCAGCAGCAAAGCATCGAGTCGCAGCTCCTTTGCTCGATGCGGGGCTTAATAAGGACGAAGTTCGTACCTTGGCAGGTGACGCCGGCCTTC
>QHZV01000487.1:0-995 GCA_003224785.1 Acidobacteriota bacterium | reverse complement strand
GGAAGCGTTAAGTGCGGTGGAGCAGGGCGAAGACTACCTTCGACAGCTTGGCTTTAGACAATTTCGTGTGCGGCATCATGGACAGATCGTGCGAATCGAGATTGCACGCGAAGAGATGCCTCGCGCAATGACCCCGGAAATGGCGGCGGAGTTTACGCGGGTATTCAAATCACTCGGCTTTAAGTTTGTCACGCTCGATCTTGAGGGTTTCCGTTCCGGCTCGATGAATGCGCTGCTCACGCCCGATCAGATTTCAGCGGCTGCGCAGCGTCCGACCAGAATCGCGTAGCGCCAGAGATCGCCGGAATTTCGACCTTTCGACGACAAAGTCACATTAGCAACTGTGAGATAATCCAATTATCCTCAATGCTAACGCGGTTTTTGGTGACATGCTTGAAGCGCACATTTGCCCTCATTTTGCTGATTTGCCTCGGCTGCTCGGCCCAATCCTCGAATGAACTCAGCCAGAAGGTTGAGAGGCAACTGCGGTTCACTTACAAACTTCCCCCCAGCGTAAAAGTCACGATGTCGCCCATGCATTCGAGCGATTTCCAGAGCTATGACGCCCTGACCGTGACGTTTGAGGACGAGGGCCGCAAGCAGAACTACGATTTCCTCCTCTCCAAGGACCAGAAGACGCTCATTCGCCTCACCAAGATGGACTTGAGCCAGGATCCGTTTGCACAGGTGATGAAGAAGATTGACGTGAAGGGACGGCCCGTGCGCGGGAATGCCAACGCCAAAGTCGTGGTTGTGAACTACGACGACTTCGAGTGTCCGTACTGCTCCCACATGCACCAGGTCCTCTTTCCACAGTTGCTGAAGGAGTACGGCGACCGCATCGCATTTATATACAAAGATTTTCCGCTCTCGGAGATTCATCCCTGGGCGATTCATGCCGCCGTGAATGCCAACTGCCTGGCCGCCCAGAACGCCGATGCCTATTGGGAGTTTGCCGACTACATCCATGCTCACCGAGATGTCGTGAATGCGGA
>QHZV01000270.1 GCA_003224785.1 Acidobacteriota bacterium | reverse complement strand
CAGTGCCGTCGAAAGCTTGATTATTGGAGCTGCCGAGGTCATGCCCGATGCCGATTTTAGTTTCTCGCCCGAGAATTTGAAGATTCAAACGGGCGATTACAAGGGCGTGCGCACGTTCGCATTGCAGCTCAGGCATGTCGCTGCGTCGAATTACGCCATTTGGTCGCGACTGACTGGGGACAAGTTCCCGAAAGACTTTATGGGCGGGAATGGTCCTGAGAACTTGAAGAGCAAAGCCGAAATCATTCAGTTCGTGAAGGATTCTTTTGCCTTGGGACACAAGGCAGCCGCATCGTTGACGCCCGAAAATATGTTGCAGGTTCCGAATGGAAGCAAATCGTGCCGCCTTTACCTCGCGACGTTTGGGGTCGCTCACGCCTATGACCATTACGGGCAGATGGTCGAATACCTGCGAATGAACGGAATCGTGCCACCAGCAAGCCGAGTCAAGTCAGATTAATGTTTCGAAGATACCCATGAAACACATTTATATCTTGGCCCTGTTCACGTTTGCCTCTTTCGTGCAGGCACAACAGCCTCCCCATGTCGTTGATCTGAAAAGCTCCGAGGGCACCCTTCTGAAAGCGAGCTATTTTGCTGCGGCAAAGCCTGGCCCGGGCGTGCTGCTGTTTCATCAGAGCAATCGTGACCGCAAGTCATGGGACGCAGTAGCCCGGCAACTGGCAGCGGCCGGCATCAATGTTCTCACGCTTGATAGCCGCGGGCATGGCGAAAGTGCCGGCAACACTGAAGCAGCAGAGAAATGGTGGCGTGAGGACCTCGAGCCAGCATTCAACTATTTGGCTTCGCAACCCGGGGTCAATCGCGACGTCATTGGTGCGGGCGGCGCAGGAGTGCTGGGCGTAGAGAACGCGGTCGAACTCGCACGGCGCCATTCCACACAGGTGAAATCAGTGGCGTTGCTCTCGGGCGAAACCGCCCGGCCGGGGCTCGAGTTTTTGCATCAGGCTTCAGAACTTCCGGAGCTGTTCGTGACCGACGACAACGACGAATATCCGCCCACGCAAGAAGCCATGCAGTTGCTCTATGCCAGCGCTTCAAGCCCGGGCAAACGACTTATCCACTACGTAGCCGAGCAAGAGGCGCCGTGGTTATGGTACGAGCCGTTTGATATTGGCAAGGTCCCCGCCAGGGGTGCCCATGGCACCGATATGTTCCAAACGCATCCGGAGTTGCCCGGCATCATTGTGCACTGGTTTGAAACCACTCTTCTCAGGACGCCGGGCCACGCTCCAGCAGATGCCGTGGCGGCGGCGCCACTGCTCGCCGAAGTTGAGTTCAACGATGGCATATCGCGGGCAGAGCAGCAATTGATTGATGCGCGGAAGAAAGATCCTCGTGCGCAGCTCTGGCCCGAAATCTCAATGAGCATCGTCGCCCAGAATTATCAGCGCGCCGGCGATCTCAAGAATGCAATCGCTGTCTTTACGCTGAACCTACTTGCTTATCCAGATTCCGCCGATGCCGATGAAAGCATCGCCGAGGCGTATTTGGCTGACGGCCAGAAGGAGCTAGCGCGGGAGTACGCAGAAAAGACTCTTAGGCTGCTCGCCACGCCTGGCATTGCGTCGTCATGGACCAACACTAACGAGTACCGCGGCGAAATTCGCAAAGGCGCACAAAAAGTGCTCGACAAATTATAAAAACATTCTCTGGCTACTGACATTCCACGCGGTTATCGTGCGAGGCTTCGAGATCTGACATTCTAATCGAACCAAAACGTGATCAGACTGGGAGCGCGCATTTCAAAAACCAGCCCTGTTTTGGCGAAGCTCCGAGCGCGGGGGTCGGGCGCGTGCTTCGCCAGCAACAATTTTCTGCCCCAGGGTGGGGCAGGTTTTGTGGGCTGCGGCCCGATAAAGCTGGGCCGCCGGAGCCTTCGATTTGAATTGCCAACTGCTCCCAATTTGTTTGTCGGACAGGAATGTCCGACCCACACGAGCATCGCTCAGGGCACCCGTCGCTACGTCGCTACCGCAGCGCTCGAACTCGGTCTCATAAGATCCCAGGCTTCGCGATATTGAAGCAGACGACATTTTGTCGAATCAGGGCGGACGCAAACTGAATCGCGACCGGCGATCACCGCGGCTGGAAAAACGTACCAAACATCCTTTGGAAAGACGTAGGCGACGAGGAAATCAATCTCGTCGGCTGAGTAGGTTGAGTTGCGGCCCCTGGTGGTCTTAACGCGATAGGAACATCGCGAAAGGATGAAAAGCGCCGTGAGTTGCTAACAGACCGAACCGCAAACGAACGGTTCGAGTGAATCACGCGCAAGAGCAGTGGAGTTCATCGTGGTCCGCATTGCGTGGGCACCCTCAGCTCTGAGCCTTGATACGTTTGAGCGCAGCAAGCAAGGGTCGACACGGTCATCCAATCAGCCAAAGTTCATTAGAAATGAATACCCAGCCGGCTCAAACGATTTACACAGCACGGCATTCATCGCCGCGGCATCCAATCTCGCGAACCAAGGAGCCCGTCATGAGTGAACTCGTCAGCCAGATTGCGCAGAGAACAGGAATCTCAGAGGACAAGGCCCGCCAGGCGGCTGAGGTTGCGATCAACTTCTTTAAATCAAAGCTGCCCGGCGTCGGCGGCCAGCTCGATGGCGTGTTGCACGGCGGAGCCTCAGGAACTGGTGCCGTCGGCGAAGAAGTGCAGGAAGGCCTCGGCGGAGTCTTCGGAAAAAAGTCCGCGTAAAATTTCACGCCTTTAGCGGACGGGTTATGCAAAACGGATGGCCCAGCGCCGCATCTAAGTAGCTGGGTCAGTGGGAGTTTTGTACGAAAGAAACTGTCCCAGTGGAATCGTCTCCCTGCGCCAAGGAAAAGCCGTCCTTAGCTAGGCCCCCATAGTTAGGCCCCAATCAGAATCGAAAAGAGAGGGACGAAGTATTTTCTTTCTTGCTGCCGAGAGGGCAGGTTTTATGCCAAACTGTGTCAGCAACCCTCAAAACACGGCGGATCCTTGAAAGGTCACGATTTGGGAATACCAGCTGTAGGAGAAATTTGTGCAACGTTGTTGGATTTTTGTCTTCCTGGCCAGTGCTGTCCTTGCTAGCCCTGCCTTCGCCCAGTCCCCAGTTAACCTGAGCCCCACAACCACTGTCACCCTCGAAACCCAGAACAATACTTCTGCGTCGGGAAAATACAGCAATCCCATGGTGGGTACGACCATTGGCAACGTCAGCAAATTGCCAATGTCGCAACTGCTACCCGGATTTCATGGAAAGATTTATGCCAGCGTGGTGTTGTTCTGGGGAAGCGGAAGCGGCAAACACATTAACGTCGGTTATAGCGCCGCCGATCCAGCCCAGGTTGACCGCCAGATCAACGACATAATCAGCCGCGGCATGAATGGAGCCATCCTTGACTGGTACGGACCAAACTCATTTGAGGAAAAGGCCGCGAAGGTATGGCTCCAGGAAGCTGCAAAATTTCCTGGCTTCCAAATAGCAATACAAGAGGACCACAATTCACTCACGCTCGACCTGTGCAAGACCTCGGCCTGCGCACAGAAAGCCCTGATCAGCGACTTTAATTATGTGGCCGCGCACTACTTTGGCAACAGTCACTACATTCGTATCAATGGCCGCCCTTTGCTCACGACCTTTGATGTGAATTGGGACTACGCGGATCCTTCAGCGACTTCGATCACGGGCAATCCGCTGATCCTTCAGCGAGGTCCGTTTGCGCAAACGGAATTTGGAGTCATGGCAGATGGTGCGTTTGCCTGGGTGGGGAGAAACAAGCTTGACCCTACAGACGAGTTTCTGCAATACCTGACCGATTTCGACACCACTGCATTGTCAAATCCGAATCAGGTAACGCTAGGGGCAGTCTACAAAGGCTTTGATGATTCTGCGGCATCCTGGGGAACGGGCCGCCGCATGGATGAGCATTGCGGCAAGCTGTGGATCGATACTTTCGCAGCCAATGTTCAAGCGTTGGGCAGCCAGATAAATCAGATGAGTGCGTTTCAGGCAGTTACCTGGAACGACTACGAAGAATCGACGAACCTGGAAACCGGAGTAGATAATTGCCTGAGCGTCAGCGCGGCAGTGAACGGATCCAGCTTGAATTGGACAATCTCGCCGAACACTAGCAACAGCGTTGCGACGTTATCTATGTTTGTGGCCTACATTTCTAAGGATGGGAAGAATCTCGCGCAGCTTAAGGTGCTTCCCACCAGCGCTCGGTCTCTTGACCTGACGCAATTTGCCCTTCCGGCGGGAAATTACAAGTTGTTCGTGAAAGCGCGCGGGCAGCCTTCGGTTCAGAACCATTTGAGTGCGGCCGTAAGTTTCCCGGTTTATTCCACGCTCAAAGTCACGTCGCCGACGAGCAATGCGTCGCTGACGAACCCAGTGCTCTTCAGCGCAAGCGCCAGTTCTGGCGTGGGGGTTAGCTCGATCGTGCTTAAGATCGATGGCGCCGTTGCCTTTACCGTCCATTCGAACACGCTTAAGACCTCATTACATCTGAGTCTCGGGTCCCATCATTATTTGTATACGGTTTGGGACAAGGCGGGTCACTCGACGAAAGAAGGCGGATACATCACAGTGCACTAGGAGGGCGGAAAGAGCCCCATTCTAAATTTCACCAAGAACGCGAATTTTAGAATGGGGCACCCTCAGTAGAAAGAAGTTGCGCCGCTAAACGCCTTCTACAATCCGGATTTCACGTTCGACAGCGCCCTCCAAAACTTTCTCCGCGGCCCGGTATTCCGCACTCTCAATGGTGGCGATCGCTTTTTCCACGCTCTCGAATTCGATTACGACCACCCGCTCCTTCAGCCCACCTTCATATCCTTTGGTCGCGATGGTGCGAGCCAGAAAGTGCCCTCCACCCTTCTGAATTGCGGGACCAGCCAGCTTCCCGTATTCAGCCATGGCAGCCTGATTTGAAACGGAACGGTAGAAAGTCACCCAGTAGCCTTTGGCCATGTTTCGATCTCCGGTGTTTCGCTTGATAGTGGCTAGTTGTTAGTGATTAGTCTTTAGTCGCGCTGTCTAACCACTAACAACTAGCGACTAACAATTACTTAGACGCGGCAAATTGTCGCACGGTGTTAATGAATGTATCGGTAGCGCGCGTGAGCGTGCGGTCGCGGCGATAAGCGACTCCGAGTTCGCGCCAGAGTTCTTCGCCTTTGATGGAGATCAGCTTCACGCGTCCGGCGAGGACCTGATCTTTGGCGAAGCTGGCGCTGATGATGGAAACGCCGAGGCTGGCGGCAACGAAACTCTTGATCATGCCAACGCTTGGCAGCTCCATGCGAACTTGCATCTTTCCGGCGTAGGGACGAAAGAGCTTGTCCATGATGCGGCGACTGAATCCGGTCTTGGGCAGCAGAATCGGGTATTTCGCGATCTCGCTTACAGGCACAACGTCGAGCTTGGCCAATGCATGCGAAGGACTGACCATCAGCATGAGTTGATCGCGAAAAATCGCATGCGCTTTCAGGCTGGAACTCTTGACCGGCATAGTGACAATGCCTACGTCAATGGAGCCGTTCTCCAGCTTCTCGACAATTTTGTAGCTGAAGTTGCGATAGATGCTGATCTGCACGCCGGGATAAAGGCTGCAATATTTCGCGAACACATCAGGAAGAACGTAAAGGCAAGTGGCTTCGTTCGCGCCTACAGTGATGGTGCCACGCGGCATGTTGCCCTGGTCGGCGACAGCCAGCAGCGACTCGTCCTTCATTTGCAGCATGCGTTCGGCGTAAGCGAAAAGGACGCGGCCGGCGGGCGTCAGAGTGACGTCTTTGCCGGCGCGGTCGAGCAAGCGATCGCCGTATTCTTGTTCGAGCTGACGTATTTGCGCGCTGACCGCGGATTGCGAGCGGAAGATTTTTTGCCCGGCGCGCGAGAAGCTGCCAAGCTTGGCGACTTCCATGAA
>QHZV01000269.1 GCA_003224785.1 Acidobacteriota bacterium | reverse complement strand
TTCTGGCAGGAAATACTGCGCCTGACGCTCAGCTCGACGATGTGCAGGTCTTCCGAAAAACCAGCGATGGCAGGATCAGGGTCATCAGTGCCGACCTGCGCAAAGCGCTCGATGGCGATTCGCACGCGAATATTCTTCTCGAGCCGCAAGACCGAGTGTTTGTTCACAAAGATGTGTTCCGGCTCGATCCCCCGACGGTTGAAGTTCAGGGCGAGGTGCCAAGACCGGGCAAATATCCTCTCGGAACGGAGATGACCGCAACTGAACTGGTGCGTACGGCTGGCGGTCTGAAGCGTTCGGCATATGCCCGACAAGCCGAGCTGACCCGCTACACGATCGAGCAGGGAAAGAGTATTGAGGGAGAGCACATTCCTATTGCAATCGGTGACGCGCTGAACGGCGAGCCAGACACAGACATGCGCCTGCATGCCGGTGATGTCCTGACCATTCGCCAAGTTGCAGGCTGGAAAGACATCGGCGCTACGGTGACGTTAGAAGGCGAGGTTGTTCATCCCGGAACATATGGAATCCAGGAAGGTGAACACTTGAGCGACCTGCTGGCACGCGCCGGCGGCTTCCGCACCGAGGCTTATCCGTACGGCACGATCTTCGAGCGAGTTCAGGTCCGCGAACTCGAAGAGAAAAATCGGGCACAGTTGATTACCACTGCCAAACAACAAGGCGGATCGCTCGGTGGATCCGTGAATGATCCACTCGGAAGCGATGCGTCGTTAGCACAATGGCGTGACACGGTGCAGAAGCTCGAAACGACGCCTCCGGTGGGTAGGCTGGTGATCCACGTCAATAACCGGAAGTCATGGATTCACAGCCCTGCCGATGTTCAGCTTCGCGCTGGAGACTCCATCTACATTCCTAAGAAGCCCAACTTTGTCATGGTCGAAGGTGCGGTTTACAACCCAACTGGCATTGCATTCCGTCCTGGCAAGAATGCACAGTCGTATTTACGGCAGGCCGGTGGACCGACATCCGGCGCCGATCGCAAAAACATCTTCATAGTTCGGGCTGACGGAACCGTGACTGGCGGGCCCAAGGGGATGTTTACAGGTGGGGCCCTTGACTCGGCTATGCAACCGGGTGACATGATCGTGGTACCAACCAAAGCAGCTGGTGGCGGCGCTAAATGGAGGGAGACTTTGGAAGCCGCGCAAGTGGTTTCGGCGATCGGAATTGCAGTGCAGGTGGCGCGCGGATTCTAGGCCATCATGAGCGCGACATGTTCTCTGCGGCGCAGTGTCCGATTACGTGCGTGCTGGTGATCTTTGTTGTTGGCTGTTGGAGCAATGCACAAAATAAGAACGATGGCGCAGCAGCCGATCCGAAGCACATTTCAGCGCCAGAGCAGAATAAGCAGGACCGCAACTATGATTTGCAGCCTGGCGTCGATCCCGACAACCGAGTCGTCATGCCATTCTTAAGGCATGTGGCTAAAGACCAAGCGCATTTCTGGACGTTGCCCGGACAGGTGAGAAAAAAAGATATCGAGTGGATTCTTCCAGTGGCCGGAGGGACTGCTGCATTGATCGCCAGTGATAGCTGGCTCTCTCATCAGGTGCCAAACAGACCAGGCCAACTCAACATGAGCAAGAAAGTCTCCAACTACAGTCTGTATTCGCTGATAGGAGCAGACGCTGGAGCCTATTTTCTTGGGGCCGTTAGTCATAATGACCACCTCAAAGAGACAGGGTTCCTGGCTGGCGAAGCCGCTGTCAACGCCACCGCCGTAACATACACGCTGAAACTCGCTACCGAGCGGCAGCGGCCCTACCAGGCCAGCGGCGCCGGGAGTTTCTTCAATGGCGGGCAGTCGTTCCCATCCGAGCATTCCGCGCTCGCCTGGTCAATCGCGAGCGTGGTTGCGCACGAGTACCCAGGGCCGCTGACGAAACTTGCGGCTTATTCATTAGCTGCAGGTGTTACCGTGACTCGTGTCGGTGCCGGTCAGCATTTTGCTTCCGATGTAGTCATCGGTGCGGGACTTGGCTGGTACTTCGGGCATGAGGTTTATAGGGCGCACCATGATCCCGAGCTCGGAGGTGCTGCGTGGGGAAACTATTTCGAACCAACGTACGAGCCGAAACAACGCGATCCCAGGAACATGAGCTCTCCGTACGTTTCTCCGGATAACTGGACTTATCCGCTGTTTGATCGCCTGATCGCACTGGGTGTAATCAAGGCAGGCTACCAAGGCATTCGCCCCTGGACGCGGATGGAGTGCGCCAGGCTCCTCGAAGAAGCAGAAGAAGAAATTAGTTTTGCCGGCATCGAAGGCGGAGAGGTTACGCGGATTCACGAGGAATTAGCCAACGAGTTTTCGTCTGAGCTTTCCCGCATGAATGGAACCGCCAATATCGGAGTCAGTCTCGATTCGATTTATGCTCGCGCGACACAGATTTCAGGTACTCCATTGACCGATGGTTATCATTTTGCGCAGACCATCGTCAACGACTACGGCCGCCCTTATGCCTCCGGTTTCAATGGTATTTCGGGATTCACTGCTCATGCCGTCGCCGGGCCGTTTTCCTTCTCTTTGCAGGGCGAATATCAGCACTCACCTGCGGTGCCTTCTTACTCGCCCACGGTTCAGCAAGCGATTGCAAACGCCGATTTTACGCTTCCCTTTCCCTATGGAAGAGGTCAAGTGAACCGCGTCGATCTCCTTAACGGCACAGTGGCTGCGCAGTTTCACAATTTTCAAATCTCCGCCGGGAAACAGAGTGATTGGTGGAGCATGACGACGAGCCCGTTTCTGATGAGCAATAACGCGGAACCGATATTGGGCATAAAGCTGGATAATGTCTCCCCATATCACATCCCACTGCTCTCGAAAATCTTCGGTGATGCGCGATCGGTATATTTTCTCGGCCGTCTTGATGGCCATTTATTCGAATTCGATCAAGACCACCTGGTGGGGCCGGGCGATGTTCAGCCCCAACCTTTTCTTCAGGGCGTAAAATTAAGCTTTAAGCCGACGCAAAACCTTGAATTTGGGCTGGGCTTTACTGCCATGTTTGCTGGGCCGGGATTACCATTTACGTTCAGCAATTTTTTCAAGACTTTTTACTCTCACACATCGGGTGCGACAAACCCGGGCAAGCGGTTTACGGTCTTCGATTTCAGCTATCGCATTCCGGGGTTGCGAAATTGGCTCACCATTTATCGTGATTCGCTTGCAGTTGACGAGTACACTCCTTTGACTTCCAGCCGACCCTCCATGGATGTGGGCCTCTATATGCCAAAGCTGCCAAAATTAGATCATTTTGATTTTCGTGCGGAGGTGATAGGAACGGCGCACACCGGCGAGTTCGCCCCCGGCTATGTTTACTATGGCCAGCGACGTTATCGCGGTGGTTATACGAACGATGGCAATATTCTAGGTAGCTGGATAGGCCGCGCCGGGCGCGGGGGCCAAGGTGGGCTGACTTATTGGTTTTCACCCCGATCTACATTGCAGTTTCAATACCGGCATCAAAAAGTAGATCGTGATTTTCTTGAAGGCGGACATTTGGACGATTTCAGCCTGCGTCCAAAGATAATGCTGAACGACAAGGTGAATATTAGCGGCGAGGTTCAGTATGAGCGCTGGTATTTCCCGCTTCTCTCTCCAATTGGCCATTCCAATTTGGTGGCTCAACTGCAACTGACATTCTTTCCCCGTTTTCGGATATCACGGTAAAGGACGAAATTGAGCCCGTCTCACAACGATCCACTTCGCGTTATCGATCGTCTTCCGGTAACTGACCCCGGCGAGACATACACCGACCGCTCTGCGGTGGATACCGACGCCGGGTGGGTCTTGTGGCTTCGCCTGCTCTGGGAGCAACGTCGTTTTCTGCTCCGGGTAGGACTGTGGGGCCTCGCCCTGTCGGTATTGATTGCTCTACTGCTTCCGGTTCGCTATGAATCGGAGACCAGACTGATGCCGCCGGATCAACAAGGCGGCGGTCTTGCAATGTTAGCGGCGCTTGCCGCGAAGGGTGGTGGAGGCGGCATCGGAAGTTCGGGCATCGGCGGCGGCTTAACGGGAAGCCTGGGTGGCGCGGCAGGAGAGTTACTGGGACTGAAAACTTCGGG
>QHZV01000268.1 GCA_003224785.1 Acidobacteriota bacterium | reverse complement strand
CTTATATGTATCCATGGCCGCAACGTCCAGCCGGACTTGTGGAGACGGCCTTCGAGGAGCTCGCAAAGCGCTGGCGGCCGATCCTCGACCTTTTCGACTCAGTTGGAGTGGATCTGTGCTTCGAGATTCATCCCGGCGAAGATCTTCACGACGGCATTACGTTTGAAATGTTTCTCGAACGGCTCGGCGGGCACAAGCGTTGCAACATCCTCTACGATCCCAGCCATTTTGTGCTGCAACAGCTCGATTATCTGGAGTACATCGACATCTATCACGAGCGAATCAAAATGTTTCACGTGAAAGACGCCGAGTTCCGGTCCAGCGGGCGGCAGGGAGTTTACGGCGGCTATCAGCCATGGATTTCGCGTGCAGGCCGCTTCAGGTCACTCGGTGATGGGCAGGTTGATTTCGCCGGCATCTTTTCTAAGCTCGCGCAATACGATTTCCCGGGATGGGCGGTGCTCGAGTGGGAGTGTTGTATCAAGAATAGTGAGCAAGGCGCGAAAGAAGGCGCTCCGTGTATTGCACGTCACATCATCCAGACAGCAGAGCGAGCGTTTGATGATTTTGCGAAGTCGGGAGCCGACAACGAAGCCAATCGGCGAATGCTCGGCCTTAAAGGAAGGACGCTTTAATGCCGATTGAAGGTTCCACTCAGAAACTGAATCGGCGCTTGCGGCTCGGAATGGTTGGGGGCGGTCCTGGAGCTTTCATCGGAGCGGTGCACCGAATCGCCGCGCGTCTGGACGACCGATATGAATTAGTCGCGGCCGCGCTCAGTTCGGACGCCGACCGAAGTCTTGCCGCTGCGAAGGAACTGCACATTCCACGTGCATATCGTAGCTATGAAGAGATGGCGTCGGCTGAAGCGAAAAGAGACGATGGAATCGAAGCCGTCTCAATCGTTACGCCAAACAATCTGCACTTTGCGCCTGCGAAAGCCTTCCTCGAGGCCGGTATTCATGTGATTTGCGATAAGCCGCTAACCACGACGCTGGAAGACGCATTATCTTTGGCCGAGATCGTCAAGCGAACCGGCCTGGTTTTCGGATTGACTCACAACTACACCGGGCATCCCATGGTTCGGCAGGCTCGTGAAATGGTGCAAGCCCATGAACTGGGGCCAATTCGATTGGTCCAGGTTGAGTATGTTCAGGATTGGTTGACCACGCCTCTTGAAAAGACTGGACAGAAACAGGCCGACTGGAGGACTGACCCGGCACGCAGCGGACCCGGAGGTTCGCTGGGCGATATCGGAACGCATGCCTTCAATCTCGCATGCTTCGTTACGGGACTGAGCGTCGAGAAACTGGCAGCCGACGTGACTACTTTTGTCCCGGGAAGGCGCTTGGATGACAACGTTCACGTGATGCTGCGCTTTTCGAGCGTGGCGAAAGGCGGTTTGTGGGCCAGCCAGGTCGCACCCGGAAATGAAAACAACCTGCGGCTGCGCGTGTACGGCGAAAAAGCAGGGCTTGAGTGGCGGCAAGAAGATCCTAATGCGCTGATCTTCACGCCGCTAGGGGAAACGCGGCGCACAATCACACGAGGCAGTGCCGGCGCCGGGCGTGCTGCCGCTCACGCAACTCGCATCCCGAGCGGACATCCCGAGGGATACCTGGAGGCGTTCGCGCAGCTTTACACGGATCTCGCCGAACAAATCACCTCTAAGATCGAAAAACGTGCGCCTAACCCGGATTCGCTGCTCGTGCCAGGTGTTCGGGAGGGCGTGGAAGGCGTGAGGTTTATAAACGCCGCGTTGGAGTCCTCGCGCAACGGTTCGGCTTGGGTCGCAGTCTCCGGTTCGCATTAAATGATGTCTCCCCAAGAATCTATCTGCACCGCAGATTAGGGAATTAGTGCAATTGGCATTATCATTTCGAGCGATGAGAATTATTGGCCAGGAAGCCGCTCATTCCAGCTCTAAGCCTTCTTCAGCCTCTTTATTCAATCGGCGTGACTTGATTCGCGCAGCGCTGTTTGCCGGTGCGGCATCTGCATTAGGGCCGGCGTTCTCAATCGCCCAGGCGGTCTCGTCTGGCCTGACCGCGGCTGCTAAAGGCGAAGACGGGTCCACCTTCCTGACCGATCCCAATTGGAAAGCCGCTTTCCTCAATAGTCATCAGAATGAAACTTTGATCGTGTTGAGTGACGTAATAATTCCCGCCACTGACACTCCAGGTGCGAAGGAAGCCCTGGTCAATCGCTTCCTGGACCTCCTGCTCTCCGTGCAGCCGGCTGAATTTCAGCGCCGGTTTACGGATGCGTTAGCCTTCATTGACGCGGAAAGCCAGAAACAATTTGGTAAAGATTTTCTCGGACTCACTGCCGACGACCAGATATGGCTGTTGACTCCGTGGGCATTCGCGCGCCAGCCCAGCCATTGGACTGCGCGGAATGAAATACGGAGCGAGGCGCCTGATCAGGCCCAGCAGCATTTCGAATTATTAAAAGCGCTAATTGCCACCGCTTACTATGAATCCGAAATTGGTCAAAAAGAATTGGGATGGGATGGCGAGTTTACCCATGGCCCTTATGAGGGCTGTGAGCATCCGACTTCTACTCACACGTAAATTTCATGCCACAAGACGCTTTGCAACGGACATATGACGCGATTGTTGTCGGCTCCGGCGCCACTGGTGGCTGGGCGGCGAAACGGCTCTCGGAAGCAGGATTGAAAGTTGCTTTGCTGGAGGCTGGTCGCGCGGTGAGTGCAAGAGAGTTCACCGAGCACATTCCTTCCTATCAACTCAAGTACCGCAACCACTCGCCTGAAATCGTGCGGACTCGACCCATCCAAAGGCAATGCTATGCCTGCATGGAATACAACTACGAATGGTTTGTGAACGACCTGGAGAACCCATACAGCACTCCTCCTGACCGGCCATTCACGTGGCAACGTCTTCGCGTTCTCGGAGGCAGGTCGTTAGTCTGGGGACGACACAGCTACCGTTTGAGCGATGTAGATTTCAAAGCTGCCAGTCGTGATGGCTACGATGTGGACTGGCCGTTTTCCTACGCTGATCTCGCACCTTACTACGACATTGTGGAGCGCTATGTCGGCATCAGCGGCGCCGCCGAAAAAAATGAGATGTTGCCCGATGGGCAATACCTGCCGCCGATGAAAATGAGTTGTGGCGAGGTGCGACTCCGCGAAAGCATTAAAAAGAATTTTGGACGGACCTTGACCATGGGTCGCGTCGCCATTGTGACGCAACCTCACAACGGCCGAGCGCCTTGCCACTATTGCGGTCCATGCGAGCGCGGTTGCATGACATTTTCGTATTTCAGCAGCCCCTTCACCACGGTGAAGGATGCACTGAAAACGGGGAACTGCACGCTGATTACCGATGCCATCGTCAGCCACGTGGATATGGACACCGGCAGCAACAAGGCGGAGGGGGTCACGTTCGTGCATCGCACCACGAAAGAAACCAAGCAGGTGCGTGGCAAGGTTGTGGTCGTATGCGCTCAGGCGCTCGAGTCCGCCCGCATTCTACTGAATTCTTCGACGCGCGAGTACCCCAAAGGCTTGGCAAATTCCAGCGGAGCGCTGGGGCACTATCTGATGGACCACGTCGTCGGCGGCGGGGCCAGTGCGACCTTTGATGATATGAACATTCGCCCTTCAGCCAATCCGCCTCATCGGCCCACT
>QHZV01000267.1 GCA_003224785.1 Acidobacteriota bacterium | reverse complement strand
GAGCTGGGGTTCACGCAGCCCGGCATGACTATTGTCTGCGGTGACAGCCACACCAGCACCCACGGAGCATTCGGCGCACTCGCCTTCGGAATCGGCACTTCCGAAGTTGAGCACGTGCTGGCGACTCAAACCCTTCCTCAGCGGAAGCCCAGGACCATGCTGATTCAAGTCAGCGGCAAGCTCGCCGATGGCGTTTCTGCTAAGGACATCGCGCTGGGAATTATTGGCCAGATTGGCACCGACGGCGCGACCGGCTATGTGATCGAGTACGGCGGCGAGGCGGTGCGCTCGCTTTCCATGGAAGGGCGGATGACGCTCTGCAACATGAGCATCGAGGCCGGAGCCCGCGCCGGAATGGTTGCGCCTGATGAGACTACGTTCGCATATATGAAGGGCCGCCGCTTTGCTCCTCAAGCCGCCGATTGGGATGCAGCGGTTGGCTATTGGCGAACTCTGGCCTCGGATACAGGAGCCAAGTACGATACCGTCATCGAAATCAATGCCGCAGAACTCGCGCCGTTCGTGACCTGGGGAACGAATCCGGGCATGGTGGTTCCAATTACCGCGCGCGTTCCCGATCTACTAACAAATGGGAACACGAACGATCGGGCCAACACTCAACGCATGCTCGACTACATGGGCCTTGAGCCCGGCACTCCAATCGAACAAATTCGCCTCGAACGTGTATTCATCGGTTCCTGTACCAACTCTCGGTTGGAGGATCTTCGTGCTGCGGCGCGTGTCGCTAAAGGTCACAAAGTCGCGCCGGGTGTTCGCGCAATGGTCGTCCCCGGATCGCAGCAAGTGAAACACGCCGCGGAAGAAGAAGGCTTGGACAGGATTTTTCAGGAAGCCGGCTTCGAGTGGCGCGAATCGGGCTGCTCAATGTGCCTCGGCATGAATCCCGACATTTTAAAACCGGGTGAGCGCTGCGCCTCAACCAGCAATCGCAATTTCGAAGGACGGCAGGGGCGTGGCGGCCGCACGCATCTGGTGAGTCCGATGATGGCTGCGGCGGCGGCAATCGAGGGACATTTCACAGATATCAGGAAATGGCGGTTCAACTGAAGCTGTCGGTTAGCGGCAAGGCACTAGGCCATATCGTTTCTGAACAGCCCGTAGGGGCGACATTCGTTAGCCCAGGACGGAAGCCCTGGGAAGCTTCAAATGAGGTGAGTCCCGGAGGGACGGTACAGCCCTCGGACATCAAATCAAATGCTGCCATTCAAAAAACATACCGGCAAAGTCGCCCCGCTCTATCGCGCGAACATTGATACCGATCAGATCATCCCCAAACAATTCCTAAAACGGATTGAGCGCACCGGCTTCGGCCAATTCCTCTTCAATGACTGGCGTAAATCCGCTGAGGGCGCGCCTGATCCCAATTTTATTCTGAATCAACCGAAATACGCGGGCGCCAGCATTTTGGTGGCAGCAAAGAATTTCGGCTGCGGATCGTCCCGCGAGCATGCAGTTTGGGCGCTGGCTGATTTTGGCTTCCGCGCGGTAATCGCGCCATCGTTCGCCGATATTTTCGCCAACAATTGCGCAAAAAACGGCGTGCTGACCGTAGTTCTAAACGAAGAAACAACCGCGGAGATTGCGCGCAGAGCATCTGAGAATCACGCCTACGAACTGACCATAGATCTGGAAAGGTGCACAGTCCAGGACTCATCGGGCCTGAACTCAAATTTCCAGATTGACGACTTTACCCGCCATTGTCTGCTCACTGGCCTGGACGACATCGGTCTCACGCTACTGCACGATGCCGACATCGCCGCCTACGAAGCGCACCACCCGGTGCCATCAGCGTGGAATTCCTAGCTAGCGCGTCTTTGGAACCGGGCCGGGACCTGTTCCCTGATGCCCCGGTGCTCCTGGAGCCGCCGCTCCACCCGGACTCTGCGGCTTCAATTGCTCCTTTACCGCGTCCGAAATCTTGTCCGCGTTCGCCAACAAAAGCGTGACCTGCCACATTTCAGTTTCACTCAGACTGCTTTTAAAACTCGGCATTCCCGTCAGGCGAATTCCGTTTGCTACCTTCCAATAAGTTTCGCCGGGTTTATCGTCGGTTACGCCCTTCCCATGAAATAAATTTGGCGCCTTGGGAAACATTCCCTTCGCAATCGGCCCCTGACCCATGTTCGGCAGGCTGTGGCATACGGCGCAGCTTTGCTGATAGATCTTGGCTCCCGCCATATAGGCTGATTCGTCCGCCGCAATCGGCATGGATTTTGGCATCTCTTTATTAATTCGCGCATGCAACGCGCCATTTGCCAGCATTTTTTCGAATGGCATGGTCTTGTCTGCGGTTGCCACTGGCGCGCTGCCGGAAAGAAAGTATCCAAATGCAGCTCCCACCAGCAGCAGTACTCCGACGATTAATCCCGCAAGGAATTTCAACTCTCACTCTCCTCTGGATTCATTAGCAGCAGCCTGGAAACTGCCGATTATAATTCCCGCATGCGCAACCTGCTGCGCTATTTCCTGATGGCGCTGGTGCTGCTGGCCGTTGCTCTGCTTTCGGCGCTCACCGCCATGCGTCTCGCTATCCACGGTCGCGAGGTCAGCGTCCCTGATCTGCGCGGCAAAACTCCGATCGAAGCTCGCCGTATTGCTGATGACGCCGGCCTCGCCGCGTCAGTCGAGCGCAACTATTACAGTGCAACCATCCCTGAGGGCAGGGTTTTGTCGCAAATGCCGAATCCGGGAACCGTGGTTCGTCGCGGCTGGGAAATCCGTTTGGCCTTGAGTCTGGGCCCACAGCGAGTCACCGTTCCTCAACTTGTGGGTGGCAGTGAACGCGCCGCCGATCTGACCGTCGCGCAGCGTGGAATCGAAATCGAATCCATCGCGCACGCGGCGCTCCCCGGTGCAGCATCGGATCAAGTTGTTGGGCAGAATCCACCCGCCAATTCAACCAACGTTTCCGCTCCCAAAGTGAGCGTGTTGGTATCCCAGGGTGACTCACCTGCCGCTTTCGTGATGCCGAGCTTTCTCGGGCAGCCGCTGGGAACTGTGACAAATACTCTGCACGACGCGGGATTTTCTGTTGGCCGAGTCACCATGATGCAACCGATTTCACCGCCAGCATCGGCGGTGCCGAATGGGAATCCCAGCGCACAGCAGGAGACTACTGCACCGTCTGCACCGGGGCCGCTCGTTGCGACCAGCCCATCGCCCGCTTCAATCGTCGTTTCCCAGGATCCTCCGCCCGGCGCCAAGGTGGTTGCAGGCTCGGCGATCAACTTCGTCGTGAAATAGAAAACTAACTCGCATGGGACAGGCGCCTGTTCTGCCCGGACGAAGTCCGGCGCCACTCCAGATCACGGTCTGTGGGCTCGTTCACGACAGGCGGGACGCCGCTTCTACGTGAGTTAATCCGTTAACTCTTCACTAAGATCGCCGCAAAGAACCCATCACACGGATGCACGCCTGGAATTGTGCGCAAGTAGGGGCCGCTCAAGAGCGAGCCAGTGTTGCTCCATACAAGCTCGCCATCTTCCCTGAGTCGCTGAAGTTCCTCGCGGGAATCAATCACCTTGAACGAAGGCTCGGCCTCAATCGCCCCCTGCACGACTATTTCGTTTTCTTCCGGCTCAAGCGAGCAAGTCGAATAGATAATGCGTCCACCCGGAGTGACGTGCTGCATTGCTGCAGTCAGAATTTCGATCTGATACGCCTGGAGCCGCACGATGTCCTCTGGCGTCAGCCGCCACTTAATCTCAGGATTGCGGGCCAGCGTTCCGGTGCCAGAGCATGGAG
>QHZV01000266.1 GCA_003224785.1 Acidobacteriota bacterium | reverse complement strand
CGTGGAGAGAACCTGCTCAACCGGGAACTTGACGATATGGCCGGCGCGCAGGCTGGCTTGGGCATCTCCAGCGAGTTCGGGCTCGACGCCGACAACCTTGGCGTTTGGCTTGGAACACTTGATTGCGGTTGAAATCCCGCTGATGAGGCCGCCGCCACCCACCGGAACCAGCACCAGCTCAACATCGGGCAGGTCTTCAAGGATTTCCAGCCCTGCCGTGCCTTGGCCGGCAATGATCTTCTCGTCTTCATAAGGTGGAATGATGACGTATCCGTGTTCGGCGGCGAGTTCTTCGGCTTTGATCTGTCGTTCCATGCCGCTTGGTCCGACGAGGACAATTTTGGCTCCCAGCGCCGCAGTGGCTTCGCGCTTGATGGTCGGAGCATTCCCGGGCATGACGATTACAGCTTTAGTGTCGAGGGCTCGAGCGGCATAAGCAACGCCTTGCGCATGATTTCCGCTGGAGTATGTGATCACGCCGCGAGCGCGTTCCTCGTCGGTCAAAGACGCAATTTTGTTGTAAGCACCGCGGAGTTTGAAGGCGCCGATGGGCTGAAGATTCTCGGGCTTGAGATAGAGAGTGCGGCCTTCGTGCTCAAGGGGAATCAGAGGCGTGCGGACAGTGATGCCGTCGAGGCGGGCGCGGGCTTCGCGGATGTCGTCGAGGCTGACTAACATTTTCTTGTAGAGACGTAGCTCGCTACGTCTGGTAGGGAATGGTACCTGCGTTTAAGCAAAGACGTTGCAAGCAAGGTCTCTACCGAGAGAAATGGTCATCTCATATCTCCAGAATCACCGGCATAATCAGCGGTCGCTTCTGCGTTTGCTTAGAAATATACCGTTTCAAGTCAGCGCGGATTTTTTCTTTGATCACGCCGTAATCGGCACGTTCTTCGTCGCTGGATTGTCCCAGCGTCTGGACCACAACGTTGCGGACTTCGTCCATGAATCCGTTTTCGCCGCCAGAGAAGCCGCGCGTCACGATCTCCGGTGAAATTTCAACGCGCCCGGTCAACTTATTAATCGCGATGATGGGCAGCACAAAGCCGTCTTCGCTCAAGTGGCGACGGTCCTTTATTACTAAATCTTCGACCACGTCGGTACGCGAACCAGAGTCAATGCAGATGCGGCCTACGTTCACTCGTCCAGCTTTACGCGCGCCCAATTCGTCCAATTCCAGAACGTCTCCGCTTTCGATCAGCATCACACTGCCAACCGAACCGTGCATGGATGCAGCCAATTCCGCATGAAGCCTGAGCTGCCGATATTCGCCGTGGATCGGGATGAAATATTTCGGCTTTACCAGATTGATGATGAGCTTGAGCTCTTCCTGGCTGGCGTGTCCGCTGACGTGAACCGGCGGAGTTGAGCCGTCGTCATAAATCACGTGGGCTTCGCGGCGGAACAGGTGGTCGATCATGCGATAGATTGCTTTCTCATTCCCCGGAATGATTCGCGACGAAAGCATGACGGTGTCGCCCTTTTCGATCTTGGCGTGCTTGTGATTGTCCACTGCTGCCCGCGACAGCGCAGACATCGGCTCGCCTTGAGTTCCGCTGATCATTACGCAGACTTTTTCCGGGGCAAAATTCTTGACCTCGCCGGGATTGATCAGCAAGCCCTCGGGAATCTCCACATATCCCAGGTCTTCGGCGATTTCGGAGGAGTTGTTCATGGAGCGACCGATAAAACAAATCTTGCGCCCGTGTTCGGCGGCGAGTTCCACCGTCAACTTGATGCGATGAATAGAAGAGGAAAAACACGAAACGAAGAGCCGCCGCTCGGTGCGAGCGAAAACTTCATCAAATTTACGCCTCACGGCGCGCTCGCTCGGCGTATAGCCTCGGCGCTCGACGTTGGTCGAATCCTGCAACAGCGCCAGCACACCTTCTTTCCCGTATTCGGCGAAGGCGTGCAGATCAAACAGGCGATTGTCAGTGGGTGTGGGATCAACCTTGAAATCGCCGGTATGAATGACAACGCCAAGCGGGGTATGGATAGCCAGCGAAACGCAATCCACCAGACTGTGCGTGACCTGAATTGGATGAATGGTGAATGGGCCAATCTTGAAGCGATCACCGGGACGAATCTCGCGCAGATCAGCGTCGTCCAGAAGCCCATGCTCGTCGAGCTTGTCTTCTACATATGCCAGAGTGAATTCTGTGCCCCAGACTGGAACGTTCAATTCGGAAAGTACCCACGGCAACGCGCCGATATGGTCCTCATGACCATGGGTGAGCACAATACCGCGCACGCGCTGACGATTCTCGATCAAGTAGGAGATATCGGGAACGACGATGTCCACGCCGAGCAGTTCAGCTTCGGGGAACATCATTCCGGCATCTATAACGATGATGTCATCGCCCCAGCGCACGGCCATGCAATTCATGCCGAACTCGCCAAGGCCGCCGAGGGGTACTAAATGGAGTTTTCCGGAAGGCATTAAGGGAACTTTGATCGTAGCACAGGAGCTACTAGCCATTAACTATGAGCTACGAGCAACCCGGAAGGAAGGAGGCTTCGGTGTTTGATCCGTCAAAGCTCACCGCTCGACGCTCTTTCAGGGGCTAAAATCGAATATGATGGCCGACAAATCCTGGCTCCGTCGCCGTATTGAAAAAGCGCTCACGAAAGCCCTGACGCGTGCTTATGAGACGGTCAAAGTTGATCCGCAGCGATTCCTGCTCGAGTTGCGGGCGGCCCACGCGCTTCCGGTTACGAGCTTCCAGGGAATGTATAGCGTCGAGCCTCCGGTGCTTGACACGGTTGCGGAACAGGTCATTCATAGCGCGATGAAGATTGCTGCCGCGGAAGGCGCAGGCTTCGGCCTCGGTGGTTTCATCACCATTGTTCCCGACTTCAGCATTCTCGCGGCGATCACTTTGCGAACCATTCAGAAACTGAGTTTGGTTTACGGTTTTGAGTTCAACACAGATGAAGAAATGGCAGAGCTATGGATTGCCGCCGCCAGTGCCGCCGGTGTGGACCTCGGTCGCGACCTGCTCGAAAAAAGTGTGGTCAACAAGCTGATACCGCGCATTATTCAGCACATCGCTGCCAAGGCTAGCGCGGAGTTTGTCGAGAAATGGGCGGGGCGGCTGATTCCAGTGGTTAGCTCGCTCATTGGCGCCACCCTGAATTACTACTTCATCCGGGGATGGGGAGAGCGGGCGCATGCGCATTTCCGGCAGAAACACTTGGAGCTGCGGCAACGGATGCTGCAACAGCAAAGAGTTGAGGCCACTCCGTCACTTTCTTAAGAGATAACCACAAAGGACGCAAAGCACACGAAAGTTCCACCACTTTGAAGAGTCCAACTTCGTGGTACTTAGTGTCGTTTCTGGTTTACGTGTTTGGAGAAGATGATGCTGAAAGCGCTAATCGCGTTCCTCGCATTGAATGTGGCCTGCAGCGCACAAGAGATTGCCGTCGCGGCGGCGGCCGATCTGCGCCCTGCAATGGAAGAGATCGTTACGAAGTTCGAGCAATCCCAGCCTGGAACAGCGGTGAAGGTCACGTACGGCTCGTCGGGGAACTTCTTTCAGCAAATCCAGAACGGCGCGCCATTTGATCTCTTCTT
>QHZV01000265.1 GCA_003224785.1 Acidobacteriota bacterium | reverse complement strand
AGCCATCCACAAATCGGCCGCCGCGAATTTCGCCTCGCGCTTCAAGTCGGCGGAATGCGATCTGCAACTCGCGCCATTTCGGAAGATTGCTTTCGCGCGTCAACAGATCGCGGAAGACGACTCCATATCGCTTGAGCAACATCCAGGCTGTGGCCTCGATCGCGCGATCATGCTCGACCGCGGAATCCGTGTGCAGGATCGCCCACCGGCCCGAACTGTGACGCGGACGTGTCGTTCGTCCAGTTCCCTGCCCGCTGCGGCGCTTGGGGTCAATCAACGAACGTAGATTATCGAAGCCATCGGCGGTGACCAGGCCTGCCGCAACCAGTTCCCACAGTCCAGTTTCAATTTCAGCTTTGAGCTTGCCGGTGGCGCGAACAATATCAGCGAAGAACGAAGCACCGCGCTGCCGCAAGAATTCGAGGACCTGCTTCCCAATTGCGCTCAACCCCTGGCTATCGGCCGATCCGTGATGGGGCAACATCCAATCTGCCTCTTCGCGGACAAAGAAAGTGACAGGAGCGACGCTGGTCGGAATCACACGCCGGCGCCCGTTCCCTTCTGAGGCTTCAAGCGTGGCGGGATGTGGCGACAACCGCCCCCATCCAACTGCACCAGTTAGACAAAGTTGGTCAAGCCATTTGGGATCGTAATCGGCAACACGTTGCGTGAGGACATTCCGCTCCCACGCATTGGCTGGAATTTCGAACCCTTGCAACTGCCGTATGACTTCGAGAGTCGCGCGTTCGCCTTGCACCTGCGATCCCGGCGCAATGTGCTGCCAGCGCAGCAACCAGCGCATGAACTGCGCAGGCGTCACCGGCTCGATCTGTTTACGGAGGGTTGCGACTGTGAGACGGTGAATGCGCGCGAGCAGGCGCCGATCGCACCATTCGTGTAGCGCGGGCGCCCCCGGCCGCGATCCGGCGGCTGTGAAATTTCCGCGCAAAACAGAGCCGCTCGATTCCAGTCGGAGCAAGGCCTTTTCGATATCTGACGCGGGAATTCCAAGCAGCTCACCGAGCGCACTCGCGGTCGTAGGACCAATATGCGTCATCCATCCGGTAACGAGAGCAAGGATGGCATCGTCGCGAGACGTTGTCGGTTGATTCAGTTCGAAGGGGTCAGTTTCAAAACTGCAATCGGGAAAAACATTGCAAAAAGTTTTTGCGCGTTCCGTCGCAATCCAGTAGCGTGCGCCAGCAACCGAAGCAATCACAGCGCGACCAGCCTGATGTAGCTGCTCAAAAAACAATCGCCAACCAAGAGTGCCCGCGGGGGTGCGGTCGTCCTTGCCCGCACTGAGAAGCTGGTGGTCTTCCGGACGGACGGGGACGCGCGTTTCCCCAGCTTCGATTTTGTTCATCGGCAAAGCCACCAGCGTGTGCAGCACATCATGCAATTCGTCTGCATCACGCACATCTGGCCAGGCTTCGCGACGGACTTGATCGATCGCCGCCGGATCCAGTTTGCCCACTTCTTCGAGGACAGATTCCGGCAGCATCCGCCGCATCTCAACCGCGCGGGCGCGGCGTTCTTCGAGCGGCGCATCGTCCAAATAGGCGTATGGGTTCGCATTCAGAATCTCGTGCGAAAACTGCGATGGTACCGGGGTGTCCACCGCAATGCAGCGGATTCGGCCATCTTCCATGCGGCGGAGGAGTTCTTTCACGCCTTCGATGTCCATGGCTTCAGTGAGGACGTCTTTCATGACTTCCGCAACCAGTGGATGGTCGGGAATCTGGATATCTCCGGCAATGTTTTCCTGGCAAGCGGCAACATCGGGAAAGACTGAGGCAAGAAGATCATCGGAACGAATGCGTTGAATTTGCGGCGGAACTTTCTTGCCGCCCTGAAACCGCAGAAGGGCGAGCGAGCGGTTCGCATCCCAACGCCAGCGGGTGCCGAAAATTGGCGAGGCCAGCGCTGCCTGCTCCAGAATCGGCTGCACGGTTTCGGCGTTGAGGAAATGGAAAACGTCGCCGAGTGGGAAGCTGTGTTGCTCGGCAAGCGCTATGTTCAGACCGTTGTCGGTGGCGGCAGCCTGAAGCTCGAAATTAAAACTGCGGCAAAAACGCTTGCGCAAGGCCAGTCCCCAGGCTTTATTGACGCGCGCGCCGAACGGCGCATGGATGACCAGCTGCATGCCTCCGCCTTCATCGAAAAAGCGTTCGGCAATGATGGTGCTCTGGGTTGGGACATCGCCGAGAACGGCGCGGCCCTCAAGAATGTATTGAATGGATTGGGTGGCAGCAGATTCATCGAGGCCACATTCCTGGATCAGCCAGGAAATGGTTTCTGCGACCCTCGGATCCTTTGGCGAGAGAGAGACGGCAGAAACGCCGTGCAGACGCTGGCTGATTTCGTACCGCAACTCGGCCACGTGAAGAGAAAGCTCCTGCGTCCGTGCAGGCGCTTCCCCATTCCAGAATGGAACGGTTGGCGGCGCTCCATGCGCATCTTCGACCAGCACCCGACCAGACCTTCCTTCTACGCGATGAATGCGCCAGGAGGTGTTCCCCAGCAGCATTATGTCGCCAGCGTTGCTCTCGATCGCGAAGTCTTCGTCGAGCGTGCCAACGACAATCCCTTCCGGTCCGGCCACTACGGTGAACAGCGCGGTTTCGGGTATGGCGCCGCCGCTGGTAATTGCGGCCAGTCGGGCTCCTCGACGGGCGCGCAGCTTTCGGTTTACGCGATCGTGATGCAGGTAGGCGCCGTAGCGTCCGCGGCGAGCAGCAATGCCTTCCGAAAGCATTTCCAGAATCGAATTAAAGAGTTCGCGAGAGAGATTGCGGTATGGATAGGCGCGTTTGATCAACCCGAATAGCTCGTCTTCGTCCCAGCCGGAATCGGACGGTTCGATTCCGTCAGTGGAGGGTGCAGTAATGCGGGGTTGAGTGGGGCGGGCCTGGAGGGCCGCCCCTGCATGGATCGAGGTGGAGCACGTCGCCACGAGCTGTTGCGCCAGCACATCCAACGGGCAATCCGGAATCATCAGCCGATCGAGGTCGCCGTGGCGAATGGCACGAACCAGGGCCGCGCATTCCAAAAGATCGTCACGAGTGGTGACGAAAAGTCTGCCTTTGGGCACAGCTCCGCGCCAGTGACCCGACCGACCCACTCGCTGCAGAGCGACTGCAATTGCCCGTGGTGAACTGATTTGAATTACAAGATCAACCGTGCCGATATCAATTCCGAGTTCCAGTGATGCGGTCGCGACCAGAACTTTGATGTCGCCGTCTTTCAGTTTCTTTTCCGCAGCCAGGCGGATTTTTCGCGACAAGCTGCCGTGATGAGCGCCAACCTGATTTTCACCCAGCCGCTCGGCAAGATGATGCGACACCCTCTCAACCAGCCGCCGGGTGTTGACGAAGACCAGTGTCGAACGATGCTGTACCGCAAGCTCCACGATGCGGGTATAAATCTCCTCCCACATTTCGTTGGTCGCGATCGGACCGAGAAGGGTCGCGGGTATTTCGACTCCGAGGTCAAGCGTGCGCTTGTGACCGATGTTGACGATGACCGGATCAGGACGTCCATTACCCGCGAGAAAATGCGCGACATCTTCAATTGGTTTCTGGGTCGCAGACAGGCCGATGCGAAGGGGTGGCCCATTCGTGAGGTGTTCGAGCCGTTCGAGAGAAAGCGTAAGGTGCGCGCCGCGTTTGTCATCGGCGACGGCGTGGATTTCGTCCACGATTACGGTTTCAACATCGCGCAGAATCTTTCGGCTGCTCTCGGCTGTGAGCAGAATATAAAGCGACTCGGGCGTCGTGACCAGAATGTGCGGCGGATGTTTGAGCATCGCCCGCCGCTC